>CAYWIQ010000319.1:0-2504 GCA_964458405.1 uncultured Chromatiaceae bacterium | reverse complement strand
TGGTGGGCTACGGCTGCACCACCTGCATCGGCAACAGCGGCCCCCTGCCGGAACATATCACCGAGGCCATCCAGGCCGGCGATTTGGCGGCCGCAGCGGTGCTGTCGGGCAACCGCAATTTCGAGGGACGGGTCAACGCCCTGGTACGCGCCAATTACCTGGCCTCTCCACCGCTGGTGGTGGCCTACGCCCTGGCGGGCAATCTCAACCTGGACCTCACACTTGACCCACTGGGCACCGATCCCAACGGCGAATATGTCTACCTTAAGGACATTTGGCCCGGCAACGACGAAATCCAGGAATTGATCGCCAGTCACGTCACCTCGGCGCAGTTCCAGCGCAGTTACAAAGACGTATTCGCCGGCGATGAAGAATGGCGCAACATGCCCGCCCCCAGCGGTGAACTGTACCGCTGGCGCGCCGACTCGACTTACATCAAGGAGCCGCCGTTCTTTACCGACATGGCGCTGACCCCGGAACCGCTTACCGATATCCACGGCGCGCGGGTGTTGGCGGTATTCGGCGATTCGGTGACCACCGATCATATCTCCCCGGCGGGCAGCATCGGCAGCGATACCCCCGCCGGGCGTTACCTGATCGCACAGGGCGTGGAGAAAAAGGACTTCAACTCCTATGGCGCGCGCCGCGGCAACCATGAAGTGATGATGCGCGGCACCTTCGCCAATATCCGTATCCGCAACAAGATGGTACCGGGAGTGGAGGGCGGCTATACCCGTCACCTGCCTGATAATGAACAGATGAGCATCTATGACGCGGCCATGCGTTACCAAAACGATGCCGTAGCGCTGATCGTCATCGCCGGCAAGGAATACGGCACCGGCTCTTCCCGCGATTGGGCCGCCAAGGGACCGCGGCTATTGGGAATACGCGCGGTGATCGCGGAGAGTTTCGAGCGCATCCATCGTTCCAACCTGGTGGGGATGGGCATTCTGCCGGTACAGTTCCTCCCCGGCGAAAACGCCGAATCGCTGGGCTTGAGCGGAGAAGAGATCTTCGCCATCGACGGCCTGACCACGCTGGCGCCGGGACAACGACTGCAAGTCAAGGCCACCACACCGGGCGGTGAGATAAAAACGTTCACCGTTCAATCGCGCGTCGACACCGCCAACGAGGTGGAGTACCTGCGTCACGGCGGCATCCTGCCCTATGTACTGAGACAGGCCCTGGAAAAATGAGGGTGCGGTGGTTATTGACCACCCTGATGGTGGGGTGGGGAACGGTCGCGCACGCCATCGTCAACATCGAAGCACTCAACACCGGCGAACCGCTGCCGGGTTACTCCGGCACGGTGGATGTATCGGCGAACGGCCAATCGGGCAATACCGACAAACTCGCCATCAACGCCGGTGCGAGACTGCAATGGCACGGCGGCGCCATCACCAATTTCGCCATCTTCCGCTACAACTATGGCGAAAGCGGCGGGATGCAGGACACCAACAAATTATTTTCCCATGCCCGCCATATTCATCAGGTTACCGACGTCACCGCCTACGAGGGATTCATTCAAGCCGAACGCAACACCTTCGCCCGGCTGTCGTTCCGCGGCCTGATCGGCGGCGGCGCACGCTTCACGCTAGTCGAGACGCCCCACATCAAGAAGGTACATCTCGGCCTGGGGGGATTCTTTTCCCGGGAGACACTGGAAAAACGCGCCGGACTCACCGATGCCGGCAGCGACAACACCTGGCGGGTCAACACCTATCTCAACTATGTTCAGCAACTCAACGGCAGCGTGCGCGTGCTCAGCACCACCTACTATCAGCCGGCCGTCGATGATTTCGGCGACTTTCGCCTGCTGGAAGATGCCGCCCTCAGCGTCAAGATGACGGACAGCTTATCCCTTAATGTATCTTTAGATCTGGCCCATGACAGCCAGCCGCCGCAGGATGTGAAAAAGACCGACACCACCTACAGCACAGGTATCGAATACAGCTTTTAGCCATCTGTACTGGCGGACACATTCAAGTCAAAGTGCTAAAAACTCCCGAAATTAATCCTCAACCACAGCGAATCAAAATACCGAGCGGACTATAGGGGCTATTGCCAATGTATCGGGACGGTTAGAATAGATGCCTAATTCGCCCATACCCATGTCATGACCAGCACGTCCTCCGCCATCCCCCGCAGTCTTTTTTCCTACCGGAAATACTGGGCCCAGCGCTTCGGCATCGCCCCGTTCCTGCCCATGTCCCGCGAGGAGATGGATATCCTGGGCTGGGACAGCTGCGACGTCATCATCGTCAGCGGCGACGCCTATGTGGATCATCCCAGTTTCGGCATGGCGGTCATCGGCCGGGTGCTGGAGGCGCAGGGTTTTCGCGTCGGTATCATCGCCCAGCCTGATTGGACCGCCACCACCGACTTCATGAAGCTGGGACGACCCAATCTATTCTTCGGCATCACCGGCGGCAACATGGATTCCATGGTAAACCGCTACACCGCCGATCGGAAAATCCGCTCCAACGACGCCTACACCCCTGACG
>CAYWIQ010000318.1:0-2507 GCA_964458405.1 uncultured Chromatiaceae bacterium | reverse complement strand
AAACAGAATTTGGTCATCGTCGCGGAAGGGGCTCACTCCTTCTTGGAACCACCATCCAGCATGTCCTTTAGATCGGCAAAGGGATTGTAGGTGGCGCCGGCGCCCTTGCCGCCACCGACATTATCATGCCGCAGCTCCACTCGCCGTTGGTGTTCATTGTCGTGACAATACAGACACAACAATTCCCAATTGCTGCCGTCGGCGGGATTGTTGTCATGATTGTGGTCACGGTGATGCACGGTCAACTCGTGCATATTTTTGGGGCCAAATTCGCGACCGCAGCGACCACAGATAGGCGGATACAGCTTCAACGCCTGCTCACGATAACCCTGCTCCCGCAGCTCGCGGGCTTGCCGCGCCGCACTCACCACGTGATCTAGTTTGTCTTTCTCCAAATTGGTCACGCCATGCCCCCTATTTGTTTTATACTCCTCTCCGCGATTCCAGCAAAGACCAGCTAGGCGTTTGCGCCGTTTCCACTCCGCCAGAGGCGTTTATGCACAGAAATGTGATGACCATTGCGTTCCTGATCACCGTGTTTCTGATCAGCGGGTGTACCACTACTCAGATCACCTCATTCTGGAAGGATCCGGGCTATCGGCACACGCCCCACAAACTCCTGGTCATCGCGCTCATTAAGGATAAAGGGAAACGACTGGCCGTCGAAGACGAATTTGCACGGCAGCTGGATACCCTGGGCCTGGACGTAACCAGCGGCAGTAGGGCGTTTCCCGTTGATACACCGGATAATAAGAAAGAGCTGGAGCGGTATCTTCGTGACCATGGCTACGACAGCTTTCTACTGCTGAGGGTCGTCGCCGAGAAAGACCTGCTGTCGAACGTACCCGCCTCAGCCACATTACCCGATACCTACAGCACAACCGATGGCGCGACCCCGCCGCCCGGCAGCGTGGTGGAACAACGCGTCGCCATGGCCGAAGCCAACCTTTACGACGTCGCCACCCAGAAACTGTTCTGGACCGCCGCCACCCGCACAACCTTTGAAAAGGTCAGCCATAAGCTGATCACTGACTACGTCACCCAGATCGTAAAAAAGATGCAACAAAGCGAATTGTTGCAATAATGGGCAAGCTGATAAAAGTCTCCGGCAAGTAACTGCCGAGCAGCATGAAACAATAGCCCAGCGACCTAATCCATCAAAGGCTCACAGCGGCCGCCGTAATAAATCCACCCGCATCGGCATTTGAAAGTGGGCGCCGTCCGCACCGACATGCCGTTCGAAACGCTCCTTGACCTGACTGTGCACCACGTCATCCAGGTTATGCTTGGTATGGGTCACATTGAGTACATTGTTTTCAAAATCGGCAAAGCTTTCAAAGTGCATTGGTGAAGTGAAAAAGGTCTCTTCAACCAGTTCGAACAATCCCTCATCCACCGCGCGCTTTAGCGTGTCGAACGCCGCCTCGCGCACGCTGCTCTCATCATGGAACAGGCGCAAGATCTCGTTAAACGCGCCGGCAAATATCGGTTCAGAAATATAGGCCACACCGCCCGGCTTCAACACCCGGCTGATTTCCCGCATGGCGACATCCATCAGCTCGACCGGAACGTGGTGCAATGATTTGAACATCAACACCACATCCACTGTTTCATTTTCCAATGGAATATCCTGGGCGCCCGCCAGAGCGAAAGTCACATTGGGTAGATCGCTAATCTGCAGATTCTTGCCGTGGGCGATCTCATCCACCTCCAAGGCGGTGATCCTGCGCCCCGTGCCGGCACCGGCGATGTCGCGGGTGATCACGGCGCCGCCGCAGCCCAACTCCAAAATATGCTTGCCGTCCAATACCAACAACCGTTCGTAGATCTCCGCCTCCGGGCAACTCACTTCGATCGACTCCGCCGTTATCTTCATCGTATGACCTTTCACTTCAGATAAACCGTGATCACCAACATTAGAATCCAGTACGCTCCGAAAATTCCCTGCTCGCCAACCGCCCTCACCGTTCCACCTCTTCCCGCAACACCGTCGCATCGCGCACGGTCTCGGCCACGCCCGGCAGGATGCCCTTCTCTATATAGATGGGCCGCACCTGTTCGCGCAGACCGGGCAACTTCACCCAGAACACCCCAGCGCCAGCCAAGCACACCAAACCGCCACCCACCAGGGTCCAGGGCGCGCCCACCATAGCGGCCACCGCCCCCGCCAACAGACTGCCGAAGGTCGCCATCCCCATGAACGCCATCAGATACAGCGACATCACCCGCCCGCGCATCTCCTCGCGCACCAGGGTCTGGATCAGGGTATTGCTGGCGGCCAGATGAATCATGAAGCCCACCCCCATGGTGAACATCATAATTAGTGACAATGCCAACCAGTGCGACAACCCCACCCCCACCAGACTCACGCCGAAGGTGGCGGCGGCGAATGGGATCAACCGCCCCAACCCCACTACCGTACTGCGCGAGGCAAGATACAAGGCGCCGATCAGCGCCCCACCGCCCATGGCTGCCATCAAGAAACCCAAGGTATGGGGTCCGCCGTG
>CAYWIQ010000317.1:0-2511 GCA_964458405.1 uncultured Chromatiaceae bacterium | reverse complement strand
CGCAGTTGGCGGGTCGACGGCCCCCACTTCCTGGGCCACATCATTAATCACCTGGTGCTGGATCCGCGTGACGGTCGAACCCTGTTGGCGGCGGTCAAGACGGGCCACCTCGGTCCCAGCTTGTTTCGTTCCACCAATCGCGGCCGCAGCTGGCAGGAGGCCAGCAAACCGCCGGCCTTCCCCAAATCGGCCAACGGCGACAAGGGGCGGGCGGTGGATCATACTTTTTGGCTGACGCCCTGCCATGCCAATGAACCTGGCGTGTGGTACGCGGGGACTTCACCTCAAGGGCTGTTCCGTTCCGAGGACGGCGGCGATACCTGGTATCCCTTTTCCATGGTTAACGACGATCCCCGCTACCGGGCGTGGATGGGCAGTGTCCAGGATGGCACGCCCGATGGTCCGAAGATGCATTCCATCATCGTCGATCCCCGCGATTCGAACCACCTTTATTTCGCCATGTCGGGTGGTGGTGTGCATGAATCGCTGGACGGCGGCAAAAGTTTCGAGCCGCTGGTGAAGGGGATGGAGGTGGTGGAGATGTTCGATCCGGCCAACATCGCCTTCCATGATCCGCATTGCGTGCGCATGTGTCCCAGTAATCCGGACCGCCTCTATCAACAGAATCACTGTGGCATCTATCGTATCGATCGTCCATCCAATGAGTGGATTCGCATCGGCAAAAAGATGCCCAAGCGCGTGGGCGATATCGGCTTCCCCATGGCGGTTCATCCCCGCGATGCGGACACTGCCTGGGTGTTTCCCATGGACGGTACCATGGTGTGGCCGCGCACCAGTCCCCAAGGTAGACCCGCCGCCTATGTCACCCGCAATGCCGGTAAGAGTTGGCAGCGCCTCGACAAGGGGCTGCCTGAGAGCCAGGGATGGTGGACGGTGAAACGCCAGGCCATGACCGCGGACGCGCAGGATCCGGTGGGACTGTATTTCGGCACCACCAGCGGCGAGTTGTGGATGAGCCGAGACGAAGGTGGGCGCTGGACACGTGTCGCGGCGCATTTGCCCGAGATCTTTGCGGTGGAAGTCACGGCGGTATAACTGTCTTCCGTTATGAGCGTCGACCGCGCCGTAATGATGGTGGAGTGAGATCATGCAAGTAATCATCCCCGGTCCATTGCTGTCCTATACCAATCGGCGTGAGGTCGAAGCCGACGGCGCGACCCTGGCCGAGGTATTGGAAGACCTGGAGCGCCAATACCCCGGCCTGCGATTCCGGGTGATCGATGAACAGGGCAGGATGCGGGCGCACATGCGTTTCTTCGTCAACGGCGAGCAGGTGTTTGATATCGGCCATGCGTTACGCCGCGGTGATGCGGTGCAGATCATCCAAGCCTTGAGCGGTGGTTAATATGCTTTTCTGCCGCTAGAAACTGCCGATCTCGGCTGCCACACCCACGCGTATACCTTGACGTGTAGCATTGCGCCAGATCGCTGCCATGGCTCGGTTTGACCCCTAAGGGTTACCGGCAATCGCATGATCTTGGGGCCCCAACCCGTCTTGAGGAAATTCATGCCACGAGTCATCCAGCCGGGGAACATCTGGGTTGCGCACCGACAGGATGTTCCCCAATTGCCAACGCGCTAGTCGGCGCTGCGCTTCGCCTCCCACTCCCGCAGTGCGGCCAGGGTGTTGCCCACGTGTTGGTCCGGGTGAAGGTTGGTATAGGTATAGATGATCTTACCGTCGGGGATGATGACGTAGGAGGTGCGGTTGGCATACTGGGGCTTGGCCGCCAGGACGGCGTCATAGGACTTCATGATATGTTGGTCTGCATCGGAGGCAACGGGAAACTTGCTACGGCATTCGCTGACCGAGAATTTGTTGAGCTTTTCTATACCGTCGTGGGACACGCCGATTACGCTGGCCCCCAGGGCCTTGTATTTGTCCATGGCGGCAGCGAAGTCGTGGGCCTCAATGGTGCAGCCCTTAGTGAAGGCCGCCGGATAGAAATACAACACCACCGGTCCCTTCTTGAGGGCGGCGGCCAGCGAGAAGGTAAAGACCTTGCCGCCCAGGGTGGCCTGGGTAGTGAAGTCCGGCGCGTGGCTACCGATGTTCAAGGCGGCATAACCGGGTGTCGCGATCGCGGTCGACAACAGGCCAATGGCAATAAATCTTTTCATGGCGGTTCTCCTCTCGTCGGGAAGGCCTAAATTTTATTCCTTTATGCCCGCCGAGTTTAGTCGGAATTGATCGAGATGTCCGCACATAGGTACCCTTCTGCCGCCCCATTGCCGGGTCTCTACCGGGAATGGTCGGTGATCAAAGTCTTATATTCATCTATCTAATATGAGGAAATTGTCATCGCCTGGGCCTGGCGATCCAAATTGCCGGTCGTACAGTACCACGCGATGAAGCAACCATCTGGTAAAATGGCAAGTTTATTAAATGAGTGGCGTCGATCATGACCGAACAAACCCAGCGGGACACCGTACAGAAGATAAGGAAGATCCACGGCCGTATCGCCGTCATTGCCGGCGTGATTATGGGGG
>CAYWIQ010000316.1:0-2513 GCA_964458405.1 uncultured Chromatiaceae bacterium | reverse complement strand
CGCATCACCCCTTCGAAGAAGCGATAATCCCGCACCTGGCCAGTGGCGCTGATGAGCAATTCGCAGGCCAGGCACAAGCGATCTACGCTGGGATTGATAGAACACAAGCCGTTGGACAATATCTCCGGCAGCATGGGAATCACCCGCCCCGGAAAATAGACGGAGGTGCCGCGCAGTCGCGCCTCGCTCTCCAAGGCCGTATCGGGCAATACATAGGACGACACGTCGGCAATGGCGACGATCAGCCGCCACCCCTTGCCGTGAGGCTCGCAATACACCGCGTCGTCGAAATCCCGTGAGTCTTCGCCGTCGATGGTGACCAAGGGCAACTCGCGGATATCCTCACGTTTCTGTTTGGCCGCTTCGGGTACTTCCGCCGTCAGCGCGGCAATCTCCCTGTCCACCGCATCCGGCCATTCATACGGTAATTCATGGCTGCGGATGGCGATATCGATCTCCATGCCCGGTGCCATGTGGTCGCCCAGTACTGCGGTGATGCGGCCAATGGGCTGGGAACGGGGATTGGGTTGTTCGATGATCTCCACTTCCACGATTTGATTGATGCTCGCCCCGCCGCGGTGTTCGGGCGGGATGGCGATGTCCTGATTGATGCGGGTATTGCTGGGGATGACGAAACTCACGCCGTGATCCATATGAAAACGGCCGACGACACGCTGATTGGCGCGTTCCAGGATTTCCACCACCCCGCCCTCGCGGCGGCCGCGGCGATCAATACCGATCACACTGGCCAGGATCCGATCGCCGTGCAGCAAGGAGCGCATCTGCTTCGGGGACATGAATAAATCATCACCGCCCTCATCGGGCACCAGGAAGCCGAAGCCGTCGGGATGGCCCACCACCCGTCCGGCGATGAGATCCATCTTGCGGGTGATGCCGTAATCCCCGTGGCGATTGGCAATGAGCTGCGCATCCCGCTCCATGGCCCGCAGCCGCCGGTGCAGCGCCTCCAGATCCTGTTCACTGGAAAGCTTCAGCAAGGCGGCGATCTGAGCGAATGACGCCGGCGAGCCCTTGGCGGTGAGCTGTTCCAGGATGTATTCGCGACTGGGGATGGGGCTTTGATATTTTTGTGCTTCACGATCCCGGTAGGGATCTTCGTGGGAACGGCGTTTCGCCATAGTGGTTTCAGTCCTTAAAATCGTTGTTGCTAAACATGTTATAGGGCAATTGCGACCCTCTCATTTCCGGTCCGCCGTCATTGACAAGCCCCGGAACTCCTTGCTAAAGTTCGCGGCACTTCATTTCCCGTGCCGCGCCATCTGCGCCGCACCGCTAAGATAAACACCTCGCCGAGGTGGCGGAATTGGTAGACGCACTAGTTTCAGGTACTAGCGGGGGCAACCTCGTGGAGGTTCAAGTCCTCTCCTCGGCACCATTTTTACCCAGCGTAAAACGGGATTCCAATTCCGGCAAGCCTTCCATAAGCAATCCTTATAGCGGGTGATCGCCTAGGCGAAAGGATCGCGCTGCACGATGGTGTCGGCGCGGTCGGGGCCGGTGGAGATGATATCGACGGGGGTACCCACCACCTCTTCAATACGCCGCAGATATTCGCGGGCTTTGAGCGGCAGCTCATTATACTCTCTCACCCCCACCGTGGATTCCTTCCAGCCCGGCATGTCGACATATACCGGCACGCAGGTGGCCAAGGCCTCGGCGCCGGCCGGCGGTGTCAGCGATTCCTTACCTTCGCAGTTATAGCCGACACAGAGGCGAATGGTATCCAAACCGTCCAGGACATCAAGTTTGGTGATGCACAGCCCCGAGACACTGTTAAGCTGCACAGCGCGGCGCAAGGCCACTGCGTCGAACCAGCCGCAACGGCGTGGCCGGCCGGTGGTGGAACCGAATTCATGGCCGCGCTGCGCCAGATGCGCACCCATATCGTCGAACAGCTCCGTGGGGAACGGTCCCGAACCCACCCGGGTGGTGTAGGCCTTGGTGATGCCCAGCACATAATCCAGATCCAAGGGGCCGACGCCGGTACCGGTAGCCGCTCCGCCCGCGGTGGTGTTGGATGAGGTCACGAACGGATAGGTACCGTGATCCACATCCAGCAAGGAGCCCTGCGCCCCCTCGAACAGGATGCTTTTGCCACCGCGCCGGTATTCGCTGAGCAGTTCGGTGACGTCCGCCACCATGGGTTGCAGGACCTCGGCGAAACCCAGGGCCTCTTCCAGGGTGGACTGAAAATCCACAGGCTCGCACTTGTAATAGTTCTGCAGCACGAAATTGTGATAGTCCAGCACTTCGCCCAGCTTGGCGGCGAAACGCTCGCGGTGAAACAGATCGCCGAGCCGCAGCGCGCGACGCGCGATCTTATCCTCGTAGGCGGGACCGATCCCCCGGCCGGTGGTGCCGATGGCCGCCTTGCCGCGCGCCAGTTCGCGGGCGCGATCCAGGGCTACGTGGTAAGGCAGGATCAGGGTACAGGCCTCGCTGATCTTGAGCCGCTCACGAGCCGGCACGCCCTTCTCTTCCAGCTTCTCGAT
>CAYWIQ010000315.1:0-2520 GCA_964458405.1 uncultured Chromatiaceae bacterium | reverse complement strand
GATGCGACATTTACCTTGATTTCCCGGGTATTACGCGGCGAGCAATGGTATACTGCCCACCGCAGTCACGCCTATCAGCGCGGCGTGCAGTTGGGTTGGCCGCACCGCCGGGTCACCCTAACGGTGGGCGCGATCAATAGCTTGGTTTTGTATCCGCTGGCGGCGATTGCCGTGGTTTTTCCTAAGACGCAGATCTGGGTGACCGGGGTGATGGTGCTGGCGGCGTGGCTGATATGGAAGGCAGTGCAGGACAAACATAGGCAATCGACTCAGGGACATTGACCGGCCAGCAATGAACGTTTTCAACAGACGCTTAGCCATCATCCTCCATGACTTGGTCATGGCGGCGCTGGCCTGGTTGCTCGCTTACCTGATCCGTTACAACTTCTCACTGGGACCCACTGAATGGACCGCGCTGGCCCAGAGCATCGTCGTGGTGGCGGCGCTGCAAGGGCTGGTGTCGTGGCGTTTCGGTCTGTATCGCGGCGTCTGGCGGTTCGCCAGTATCCCGGATCTGTGGAATATCATCCGCGCCGTGTTGCTGGGCGCCTTGGCCGTCAGCCTGGTGCTGTTCCTGTTTAACCGCCTGCAGAACATCCCCCGATCAACCTTATTGCTCTATCCGTTGCTGGCCGTGTTCCTGCTGGGGGCGCCGCGCGCCCTGTATCGCATGTGGAAGGATCACGACCTCAGTTTTCAAAAGGCGGGGGCGCGTCAGCAGGTGTTGATCATCGGTGCCGGGCGCGCCGGTGAGATGTTGGCGCGCGATATGCGCCGCGACGACGATTATGTTCCGGTAGGGTTTCTAGACGATCAGCCGCGCCTGCAGGGCGCCAAACTCCATGGCCTGCCGGTATTGGGGCGCGTCGACGATCTGCCCAAGGTGGTGGCCGCCCTGGCGGTGGACGTGGTGATCATCGCCATCCCGTCGGCCAATGCGGTGCAGATGCAGCGGGTGGTGGAAAGTTGCGAACATGCCGGCGTGCTGTTCCGCACCTTGCCGCGGTTGGGCAGCATGTTCGCCGCCCAGCCCACCATGCGCGAAGTCCGCGAGGTGGCCATCGAGGATTTGTTGGGCCGCGAGCAGGTGTCTCTCGACTGGCGGCGCATCGGCGACGCCTTGGTCGGCAAGACCGTACTGGTGACCGGTGCCGGCGGTTCCATCGGTTCGGAATTGTGCCGTCAGATCGCCCGCCTGGGCCCCAACAAGCTGATCGCCTTCGAGCGCAGCGAGTTCAATCTCTATTCCATCGAGTCGGAGTTGCGGCGCGGCTTTCCCGAGTTGGCGCTGGTGGCGCAATTAGGCGATGTCACCGATCAGAGCGCCGTGGACCACGTCTTGGACACCCATCGACCCGAGGTGATCTTCCACGCCGCCGCCTATAAGCACGTGCCCATGCTGCAGGGACAGCCCCGCGAGGCGGTGCGTAATAACGTATTGGGGACCCGCACCATGGTGTTGAGCGCGGAGCGCATCGGTTGCGAGACCTTCGTCATGATCTCCACCGACAAGGCGGTCAAACCCACCAACGTCATGGGCGCCACCAAGCGGGTGGCGGAATTGTTGTGCCAGGCGTTGAGCCGCCGCTCCGCCATGCGGTTAATCACGGTGCGGTTCGGCAATGTCCTGGGTTCGGCGGGCAGTGTGGTGCCGCTGTTTCAAAAGCAGATCGCCGCCGGCGGGCCGGTAACGGTGACCCATCCCGAGATCACCCGCTATTTCATGACCATTCCCGAGGCCTGCCAGCTGATCATGCAAGCGGGGGTGATGGGCAAGGGCGGTGAGATCTTTGTCCTGGATATGGGGCAGCCGGTGAAGATCGTCTACCTGGCGGAACAGATGATACGCCTGTCCGGCAAGACACCGGGCAAGGACATTAAAATAGAATATACCGGCTTGCGGCCGGGGGAGAAATTATACGAGGAATTGTTCTACGAGCAGGAACAACACGCACCCACCGCGCACAGCAAGATCCTGTTGGCCCAATCCACGCCGGTGGATTGGGAGCGTCTGACGCGGCTGGTGGACACTTTGGGCGAGGCCGGCGAGCGCTATGACGAGGATGTATTGCGGTTGTTGTTGCGCGAGTTGGTGCCGGAAATGCTCGACGCCGAGACTAAAGAGCAACCGGCGTCCGGTGAACATAGCAATGTAGTGATATTGAATAGGTATAACGCATGACCATGAAATTAAAGAAGGCAGTCTTTCCCGTGGCGGGGATGGGTACCCGTTTCCTGCCGGCGACCAAGGCTAACCCCAAGGAGATGTTGCCGGTGGTGGACAAACCGTTGATCCAGTATGCGGCGGAGGAGGCCATCGCCGCCGGGATTACGGAACTGATTTTCGTCACCAGCAGCAGCAAGCGCGCTATCGAAGACCACTTCGATATGAATTACGAATTGGAAGATAAACTGGAGCGCAGCAATAAAAATGAATTGCTGTCCATCGTGCACAACGTGGTACCGGAGGGGGTGTCGTGCGTCTACGCCCATATCAGTACCACCCTGTGGTTCGCGTGC
>CAYWIQ010000314.1:0-2535 GCA_964458405.1 uncultured Chromatiaceae bacterium | reverse complement strand
TGATACGGAGGATTTAGCTATGGCACATGTCGTCATTTTGGGCGCCGGTATCGGTGGTCTTTCCGCCGCGTATGAAATGAAACAATCCCTGGACAAGGTGGGAGGCGGCCATAGCGTAACCGTCGTCTCCAATACTGAAAATTTTCATTTCGTGCCATCCAATCCCTGGGTGGCGGTGGGCTGGCGTGACCGCGAATCCATCAGCATACCGCTGCGCCCCCATCTGGAACGCAAGGGAATCAACGTCGAGACCAGCGGCGCGGAAGCCCTGCACCCCGAGCGCAACGCCATGACTTTGGGCGACGGTAAAGAACTCACCTACGATTATCTCCTCATCACCACCGGCCCGCGACTCGCCTTCGAACTGGTGGAGGGGCTGGGACCGCAGGGCCACACCCAGAGCGTCTGCCACGTCGACCATGCCCACGACGCCCGCGGCGTCTTCGAAGAATTCTGCAAAGAACCCGGCCCCATCGTGGTCGGCGCGGCCCCCGGAGCCAGTTGCTTCGGCCCGGCCTATGAATTCGCCTTTATCCTCGACGCGGAACTGCGCAAGCGCAAGATCCGCGATAAAGTCCCCATGCATTTCGTCACCCCCGAACCCTACATCGGCCACCTGGGCCTGGGCGGCGTCGGCGATTCCAAGGGCATGCTGGAGAGCGAATTGCGTCAACACCACATCAAATGGGACACCAACGCCAAGATTACCAAGGTGGAAGAAAACACCCTCCACTATGCGGTTCATAACGCCAAGGGCGAGGTCGAGGAGGAAAAATCCCTGCCTTTCAAATATTCCATGATCATCCCCGCCTTCCGCGGGGTGCCGGCGGTGGCCGCCGTCGAGGGGCTATGCAACCCCCTGGGCTTTGTGTTGATCAATCAATACCAGCAGTCACCCAAGTTCGCCAACATCTACTCCGCCGGGGTATGCGTCGCCATCCCGCCGGTAGAGGCCACCCCCGTCCCCACCGGCGCCCCCAAGACCGGCTATATGATCGAGTCCATGGTGACCGCCGCCATCCACAACATCGTCCACCAGATCAAAGGCGAGGAACCCGAACAATCGGGCAGTTGGGATGCCATCTGCCTGGCCGACATGGGCGATACCGGCATCGCCTTCGTCGCCCAACCGCAGATCCCGCCGCGCAACACCCAATGGATGAAGAAGGGCAAATGGGTGCACGTCGCCAAGATCGGTTTTGAAAAGTATTTCCTGAAGAAGATGAAGAGCGGTTCGCCCGAACCCTTCTACGAAAAATGGGCGTTGGAGGCCTTGGGCATCAAGCGCCTAAAATAACCGCGTTTTCACCTATGCCCCGCCGCGCGTCAATAGGCGCGGTGGGGCGTCGCCTTGGCGAACCATATCACCGCGATTAACGCCAAAAACACCCAACCCGACAGCCAAAAGATATCCGCCGTGGCCATCGTCACCGCCTGGTTGTTGATGGTGTGGGCGAGCATCCCCAATGCACCATTATGGCTGTGGGTGATGTCTTGCATTGAATCGAGATAATGGGAACTGGTCGGGTTGTAGACCGAAACGTGCTCGGTGAGTTGGCCGTAATGCACCGAACTGCGATCCTGCCACAACGAAATACTCAGCGACGTCCCGACGCTGCCGCTCAGTACCCGCATGAAATTGGACAATCCCATGGCGCTGGCGATCCGGTGCGCCGGCATGCCAATGAGCATCATGGTAGTCAACGGCACAAAGAAAAAGGCCATGCCAATGCCTTGTATAAAACGCGGTTCGATGAGGTGCCAGAAATCATAATCGGTGGTGTAGCCGCTTTGCCAGAAACACGACACGGCGAACACCATGAAACTGAAGGTCGCCAGTTTGCGCAAGTCGTAACGATGCTGATGCTTGCCAACGATAGGCGACAGGATCACCGCCATGATCCCCAACGGCACGGAGGCCAGACCGGCCCAGGTGGCGGTATAACCCATTTGGGTCTGCAGCCATAGTGGATACACTACCACCCCGGCGAAAAACAGTAGGTAGCCCAAACTGATCGATAAGGTGCAGACGGTAAAGTTTCGTTGCATGAACAAGCTTAGATCGATCACAGGGTGTCTAGCGGTGAGTTCCCAAATCACCAGCACACTCAAGGCCAGCAAGGACACGATCCCCAACGTCAGAATGTAGTCTGAACCGAACCAATCCAACTCGTTACCCTTGTCCAACATGATCTGCAGGGTGCCGACGCCGACCACTAGCAGGACCAAACCCACCGTGTCGATAGGCAGGCGCAAGGTAGCGGTCTCGCGGCGCTTGAGCATCTGCCAGGTCACATAGCTGCACAACATACCCACCGGCACATTGATGTAGAAGATCCAGGGCCAACTGATGTTCTGAGTGATCCACCCGCCTAATAGCGGCCCCATAATGGGCGCCACCGTAGTAGTCATCGCCCATAACGCCAGCGCCATACCACGTTTGTGTTCGGGATAGTTATTCAGCAGCAGGCTTTGCGAGAGGGGGACCATGGGACCGGCGGCCGCCCCCTGTAACACTCGCGCCGCGATCAATGT
>CAYWIQ010000313.1:0-2539 GCA_964458405.1 uncultured Chromatiaceae bacterium | reverse complement strand
CCAATTCCTGGCGGGTGATGCGGATCTGCATGCCGTCGGGATGGGTGATGGCGTCGGGTTCCTTGGCCAGATCGAGCAGGGTACGGGCCACCCGTCCCGCTACGTCCATGAAGGCCAGGCGGCTCAGCATATTGCTGGTGCGCCGCAGCCGCAGGGCCATTTGCGATGCCAACGCGAACAGGATGTCGGGGTCGTTTTGGGCCAGTTGGCGGAAACGGTTGTAGCTGATCTCGGCGATTTCACATTGCGCCCGCGCCCGTACCCAGGCGCTGCGATGGCGCTCGTTGTCGAACAGGCCCATTTCGCCGAAGAAATCTCCCGCGTTCAGGTAGGCGAGGATGATCTCGCGGCCTTCATCGTCTTCATTGACCACCACAACCGAGCCCTGGGTGATGTAGTACAGGGCATCGGGTTGGTCCCCGGCGTAGATAATGACGCTTTTATTGGTGTAACGGCGCCGGTGGCAGTGGGTCAAGAAACGTTGAATGACCGGGTTTTCCAGCGGTTTGGATCTTCCTGATACTGACATGGTATAGCCCTCGTAAACCAAAAACGACGCTCCTTGGTCGTCTCGGGTATCATATCGGCCCTGATTTCAAGAGTTTTAGACGGGTTAACGTGGAGGTAAGTATGGAGGCGCGCATTCAGTGGGTGCAAGACGCCCAGTTCGTAGCGGAATCGGGCAGCGGCCATGAGGTGGTGATCGACGGCCCACCGGAGGGCGGGGGGCGGAATCTGGGGGTACGGCCCATGGAGATGGTACTCATGGGGGTGGGGGCCTGTACCGCCTATGACGTGATGCATATCCTCAAGAAATCGCGCCAGCCGGTGGAGCGCTGCGTTGCCGAGCTGCAGGCGGAGCGGGCCGACGCTGAACCCAAGGTATTCACCAAGATTCACGTCCATTTCGTGGTGACGGGCAAAGGTCTGGCCGAGGCGGCGGTACAACGGGCGGTGGCGCTGTCGGCGGAGAAATATTGTTCCGCCTCGATCATGCTGGGCCGGGCAGGGGTGGAGATGAGTCACGATTTCGAGATCAGGGAGACCGCGCCCTAAGGTTGGCCCCCTGGCATCCCGCTTGGATTTGCTTATAATGTCGTCCCTTTTCTGTCACGAAGCGAGGGACCCGCCATGACCCGTCCGCCCCCCACCACCGGAATGCATCACGTGGCATTGTTCGTGTCCGATCTGGAGGCCTGCGAGCACTTTTACGTTGGGCTATTGGGGATGAAGGTGGAGTGGCGTCCCGATCCCGACAACGTCTATCTCACTTCCGGTAGCGACAATGTAGCCTTACACCGCTTCCCGGACGGTGTCGCGGCGGCGGGCCCCCAGCGACTGGATCACATCGGCTTTATCCTGGCGAGTCCCGACGACGTGGACGCCTGGTATGCCTTCTTGACCGACCACGATGTGGTGATGAAGACCCAGCCGCGCACCCATCGCGACGGCGCCCGCAGTTTTTATTGCCTGGACCCTTGCGAAACCGTGGTGCAAATGATTTATCATCCCCCCCTGGCGAGTGGCGGCCGCTGAGGCTTTAAAGGTTCGGCGGCCAGGGCCTCATAATCACAGGGCGTAACGGGAACACATTAACTGAGAGACGGGTGATGCGGGAATGAGTTCGGTATTGAAACCTATTAATAAATTGAAGCTGCACGGGTTTAATAATTTAACCAAGACCCTGAGCTTCAACATCTACGATATCTGTTACGCTAAGACCGCCCGCCAGCGCAGCGACTATATCGAGTACATCGATGAGGTCTATAACGCCGAGCGTCTGACGCAGATCCTCACCGATGTCTCCAACATCATCGGCGCTACCATCCTCAACATCGCCCGTCAGGACTATGAGCCCAAGGGCGCCAGCGTGACCATGCTGATCTCCGAGGAAGCGATGATGTCCGAACAATTAGCGGAGGAGGGCGAGGGCCCGGGCCCGTTGCCCGATGCCGTGGTTGGTCACCTGGATAAGAGTCATGTCACGGTACATACTTACCCGGAAAGCCATCCCGACACCGGTATCAGTACCTTTCGCGCCGATATCGACGTGTCCACCTGCGGGCGCATCTCGCCGCTGAAGGCCTTGAATTACCTGATCCACAGCTTCGAGTCGGACATCGTGATCATGGATTACCGGGTGCGTGGTTTCACCCGCGACATCAAAGGCAAGAAGCACTTCATCGATCACCGCATCAGTTCCGTCCAGGACTTCATCTCCAAGGACACCAAGGATTATTATCAGATGATCGACGTCAACGTCTATCAGGAGAACATCTTCCACACCAAGATGATGTTGAAGCGCTTCGATCTGGACAACTATCTGTTCGGCATTACCAGCGAAGACCTCTCACCGCGCGAAGAGAAGCTCATCAGTCAGCGGCTGCAAAAGGAGATGGCGGAAATCTTCTACGGCCAGAATCTCCGCTAAACGCCCGAGGCGTGGACATAGTGTTTGCGGAAAGTGTGGCCAATCCGGTTAATGTCATTTAATGCCCGAAACCACCGGCTATGCCGGTGTGAATAACAAGGGCATTGC
>CAYWIQ010000312.1:0-2596 GCA_964458405.1 uncultured Chromatiaceae bacterium | reverse complement strand
ACCCGCACCAGCACACCGATGCGGTTGCCATGGAGATAGGCGGCGATCTTGCCGTCGTTGTTGTTCAATACCGCGCAACGCCGCACGGCGATGTTTTCACCAAGCTTGGCGATCAGGTTGCGACGCGTCTCCTCCACCGTACCGCCCGAAGCGAGGGGCAGGTCGGCCAGTGCCGCAACGTCGGCCGGCTGCTTGGCCAGTACCACATTGACAATCTCGCCGCTGAAGGTAACAAAATCGTCGCCCTTGGCGACGAAATCAGTTTCGCAATTGACTTCGACGATGGCGGCATGCGCCCCGTCCTCACTGATGGCGGCGGCGATCATACCTTCCGCCGCGACGCGTCCGGCCTTCTTGTCAGCCTTGGCCAGACCGGCCTTGCGCATCAATTCCACCGCCGCTTCGATATCGCCGCCGGTCTCGGTCAGGGCCTTCTTGCATTCCATCATGCCCGAGCCGGTACGCTCACGCAGTTCTTTAACCAGCGCTGCTGTGATTTGCATAATCCTCAACCTCTTTGTTAATGCGCTCATTCACCTGCGGTGAATGAGCGCCACACCAAGTCTATAACGAAAAAACGCTTAACCCGCGGCACCTTCACCGGCGTCGGCTTGCTCCGGCACCACCGCCTTCTTCGGTTTCCTGACGGTCTTCTTCACCGGTTTTTCCGCCGCTTCCGCCTCGACCGGGGCGCTGCCCTCATCCATCTCGACGAATTCGTCACCGCCACCGGTCTGCAAGGCCACCGCATGACCGGCGATCACCGCATCCGCCACGCCCCGCACATAGAGCTGAATGGCACGCGCGGCATCATCATTGCCGGGGATGATGTAATCGATGCCGTCGGGACTGTGATTGGTATCCACCACGCCGATGACCGGGATGCCCAAACGCTTCGCCTCAGCCACGGCAATCTTTTCATGACCGACGTCGATGACGAACAAGGCACTGGGGATACCGGGCATATCTTTGATACCACCCAGGCTGCGTTCCAGCTTTTCCATCTCCCGCTTCAGGCCTAGGGCCTCTTTCTTGTGGAAGCGCTCGAGACGGCCGTCCTGCTCCATGGCCTCCAGGTCTTTGAGGCGTTTGATGGACTGACGAATGGTCTTGAAATTGGTCAGCATGCCGCCCAACCAGCGTTGGCTGACGAAGGGCATGCCGCAGCGCCGCGCCTCTTCTTCGATGACCTGCTGCGCGGGACGCTTGGTGCCCACGAACAGGATATTCTTTTTCTTGGTCGCCAGGCTGCCTATGTAATTCAATGCATCCTCATACAGCGGGACGGTTTTTTCCAGATTGATGATGTGAATCTTGTTGCGGTCCCCGAAGATATAAGGGGCCATTTTGGGGTGCCAATAACGCGTCTGGTGACCGAAGTGAACGCCGGCCTCCAGCATTTGACGCATGGAAACATTTGCCATGAATACTCTCCTAAAGGGTTAAACCGCCATACGCCCCATGCGTCAACCCGTCAAACGGGCACCCGGACACATGTGTCGACGTATGTGTGGATTTGTCGTAAATCAACACCGCAAGACCATCGTTCGCTTGCTCGGCATCGCTGTCACAAGCTGAGAATATGACGACCTAAAGAGGGGAAAACCAAACGCGCCCCCAGCGGCGGATCGTTATCATATCCTTCGCCCCCCAACCCCCCTCACGAGGGCCAACGGTGGGCTACAGATTCGGCGCGTTTTATACCATAAATCCGCCCATACCCTCAATAAATTTTTAAATTGACAGGCAATTTTACCCAATGCCGCCCTGGGGTTAAAATGGCGCCGCTGATTGACTTTAAGTGGCAATTCGGCCTTGCGGCGGACATCCCAATCCATCCGTCTGGCTGACCATAAACCCCGTGATCGCCTCAATATTTAGCTGACATCGGCGCTAGGATAACGGTAACATTCAACGAGACAGCATACCCGCGGCGACCCGAGCGCCAACGATCATAAGACAATTTATGTTTTTATTATTAGTGAGTTAATCACGATGGCGGTAACAATCAAGACAGCGGACGAGATCGACAAGATGCGTGTGGCCGGTCGGTTGGCGGCCGATGTGTTACATATGATCCGCCCCCACGTCCAGGCCGGGATCACCACCGAGGAACTGAACAGCCTGTGCCACGACTATATCGTCAACACCCAGCAGGCCATCCCGGCGCCGCTCAACTACCACGGTTTTCCTAAGTCCATCTGCACCTCGCTCAACCACCAGGTATGCCACGGCATCCCCGGCAAACGTATTCTCAAACAAGGGGATATCATCAATATCGATATTACCGTCATCAAGGACGGCTATCACGGCGACACCAGCAAGATGTTCGCGGTCGGCCAGGTTTCGCCCCTGGCACGGCGGGTCACCCAGGTGAGTTACGAGTGCATGTGCGTCGGCATCGAGATGGTGAGGCCGGGGGTACACCTGGGCGATATCGGCCACGCCATCCAGGACCACGCCGAATCTCAACACTTCTCGGTGGTTAGGGAATATTGCGGGCACGGCATCGGCAGGCAGTTCCACGAGGAACCCCAGGTGCTGCACTACGGCAAACCCGGCACCGGCCTGGTATTGGAACCGGGCCTGATCTTCA
>CAYWIQ010000311.1:0-2612 GCA_964458405.1 uncultured Chromatiaceae bacterium | reverse complement strand
CCATACGGGTACCGAGGTCCCGGAGGGAGAAGGGATGCATTTTTTAGTATCTCATCTTCGATGGTGCTTTGTGCTAATCATTCTATGCTTTAATCTTCATCTTTACCTTCCCCTTCGCGCTTGGCACGCGCCCGTTCCAGGGCGGCGAGGATAGCGGCCTTCTTCTCCGATTTTTCCGCGCCGCCTTTGTCGGCCGCGGGTTCGGCGGGCTGTTTGAGTTCGCTCTTCTTTTTGTTCAGGCGCGAGGCGCGCTCGGCCTTTTCCCGTTCCAGACGCTGCTGACGAAAGTCGTGGCGTCTGCGCGCCAGTTCCGCTTTGCCCTTTTCCCGTTCCTGGGCCCAGATTTCGGCCTTGGCGAAACGATAGTATTGCACCAGAGGGATGTGACTGGGGCAGACGTAGGAACAGCAGCCGCACTCGATGCAATCGAACAGCTTGTATTCCTGGATGCGATTAAAATCCTTGGCGTGGGCTTACCAATACAATTGCTGCGGTAATAGATTGGCCGGGCAGGCGTCCATACAGGCGCCGCATCGTATGCAGGGCATGGCCGGTTGCGGATTGGGTATGGCCGCGGGCGTACTGGCCAGCACGCAGTTGACGGTCTTGACCACCGGCGCGTTGACGGTGTGCAGGGCGAAGCCCATCATCGGTCCGCCAATGATCACTTTATCGGTAGCGCCTAGGTCCACTTCGCATTCTTCCAACAGGTCCAGCACCGAGGTGCCGAACAGCACTTCCAGGTTACGCGGTTGCTTTATGGCGTCGCCGGTGACGGTGACATAGCGGGAGATCAGCGGTTCGCCGTGTTCGATGGCGCGGTACACCGCGTAGGCGGTGCCCACGTTGTGCATGACGATACCGATGTGAATGGGGAGGCCGTTGGTGGGCACCTCTTTACCGGTGACCACCTTGATTAGCTGCTTTTCGCTGCCTTGCGGATAGACGGTGGGCAGCAGGGCGACACGCATGTCCTGTTCGCCGGCGGCGGCCGCGCGCATGATCTCATAGGCCTCCGGTTTGTTGTCCTCGATGGCGATGATGCATTGGCGGGCGTGCAGGGCGTGGCGCATGATGCGCAGGCCGCTGATGATTTCCCCGGCGCGCTCGCGCATCAGGCGGTCATCACAGGTGATATAAGGCTCACATTCCACGCCGTTGAGGATCAAGGTGTCGATGTGCTTGTCGGTGCCCGGATTCAATTTGATGAAGGAGGGAAAGCCGGCCCCGCCCAGACCGACGATACCCGCCTCGCGGATCATATTGCGCAGGTGGCTGGGGTCGATGCGAGTATAGTCCTGGGGCGCCGGCCGTTCCGCCCAGCGGTCTTGGCCGTCGCTGTCGATAACGATGCAGGTGGCGCTGAGTCCCGAAGGGTGAGGCACGGGATAATCGCCGATGTCGCTGACGGTACCGGAGGTGGGGGCGTGCAAGGCGGCGCTGACATAGCCTTCGGCGTGAGCGATCAGTTGACCCTTCAAGACCCGATCGCCGATTCGCACCGCCGGTTTCGCCGCTTCGCCGATGTGTTGGTGCAAGGGCAGGGTCAGGCGCTTGGGCAGGCGTGCGGGGCGGGTCGCCTCGCGGTTGGATTCGTCCTTATGCTGCGGCGGGTGCACGCCGCCGTTGAAGGTCCACAGCGGTGCACTCACGCCTGCTGTCTCAGTTCGGCGGCTTCACCGGTGCCGTGTTGCTCTTCGGGAGAAGGCCATTTCCAGGAATCGATGCCTTGTTTGATCTCGACCATGAGGATGCAATCCACCGGGCACGGCGCCACGCACAGTTCACAGCCGGTGCATTCCTGGGCGATGACAGTGTGCATCTGCTTGGCCGCGCCGAGGATGGCGTCCACCGGGCAGGCCTGAATGCACAAGGTGCAGCCGATGCAGGTCTTTTCGTCGATGATGGCCACGGTGGGCGCGAGTTTTTCCTCGCCGTGCTCGGCGCTGAGCGGCTTGGGCTCCACGCCCAACAATTCGGCCAGGGCGCGGATGCCGGCCTCGCCGCCGGGCGGGCATTGATTGATGTCCGCATCGCCGTTGGCGATGGCCTCGGCATAGGGCCGGCAGCCGGGGAAACTGCACTGGCCGCATTGGGTCTGGGGCAGCACCGCGTCGATCTTGTCCACCAGGGGATCGCCCTCCACCTTGAAGCGGATGGCGGCGAAACCCAGCACCAGTCCGAACACGAGCGCCAGCGCCGCCAGTGCGAGGATCGCTTCCAGCATGCCGGTTATCCTTTCACCAGGCCGGAGAAACCCATGAAGGCCATGGACATCAATCCGGCGGTGATCAGGCCAATGGCGGGGCCGCGGAAGGGAACGGGGACGTCGGCGGCGGCGATGCGCTCACGCATGGCGGCGAACAGGATCAACACCAGGGAGAAACCGATGGAGGCGCCGAAGCCGTATACCGCCGATTGCAGGAAGCTGTGCTGCTCCTGGACATTGAGCAAGGCTACGCCCAGTACCGCACAATTGGTGGTGATCAACGGTAAATAGATGCCCAGCACCTGATACAGCAGCGGGCTACTCTTGCGGATCACCATCTCGGTGAACTGCACCACCACCGCGATCACCAGGATGAAGGTGATGGTGCGCAGGTATTCCAGGT
>CAYWIQ010000310.1:0-2645 GCA_964458405.1 uncultured Chromatiaceae bacterium | reverse complement strand
GCGACCTCTTGCCAGCGGGGGTGTTCGAGGTTGGCGAATAAGGCGTCGCGCAGATTACGGCTGGGCAAACGACGGGTTTGGGTCTGGACGGCGTCCACATGTTGCCGTTCAACCGCACGGCGCTGCGCATCGCTGGACACCCCGAGGGTCAGATCATCGAGAAGTGCGGCACCGGCATCACTGCCCGCCGCAACCAGAAAACCCTCGTCGAGTTCATCGAGGACAAGGTCGTACCCTTGGACGGCGCTCGGTCCGTCGCCGGTGGATGCGCAAAAGCAGGTCTGCGCGGGGTGGCTGCAATTCACCGCCACCAGGAATAGCGCCTGGCGCCGCGCCCCATAGTAGGGATCGGGATGCGCGCCCTGCAAAAATACCTTGTCCTGGATGCGTAGCGCGGCCAGGTCGCAGGCCCGGACACCGATCACGGCGACGGGCGATACCACCGGCAAGGTTTCACGAAACTGGATACGGCCATCGTCACCGCGCTCAACCCGCCACAGGGTTTCGCGCGGCGCGAACAGCAAGGGCTTCAAGGCCTGGGCGCCGTTGGCCCAGGCGAAGCAGCGCGCCGCGCCACTGTCATGCAAACGGTATTCACCGGGGGATTGTTGGTCGTTGACGCCACGCGGCAATGCGTCCACCGAAGTGAGCGGTGCGTATACGATGCCAGCTTCTTTGACCTGCGGGCCCACGCACTGATAACCGCGCCGCCGCAAGGCATCCAGCAAGGATTGCAGCTCGCTTCGCGGTAAGAAGCGTGGCGAAGATGATGCCTTGTCCGAAGACGTGTTCATGCCGCAGTTACTACTCGCTAATGACCTCCTCTTACCTTAAGCCCTTCACCCCATTTGCTCAAGGACCGCCAACTCATTGGCGCTGAAGCCGGCCTGCAGGCGGGCCTCACGATGGAACGGCCCCTTGAGCCGCCCCTTCATGTAACGCCCGATCAAGTCACGGAAGGTAGATTCGGGGTCAAGGCTGCGTTGCTCGCACAACCAGCGAAACCAACGCGAACCAATCTCGACATGACCGACTTCATCGCGAAGGATAATCTCCAGCAGCGCAACCGTCCGTTCGTCGCCGACGCGGCGCAGACGGTCGATCATACCCGGCGTCACGTCCAAGCCGCGCGCCTCCAACACCCGCGGCACCAGGGCCATGCGGACAAGCGCGTCGTGGGCGGTTTCCTCGGCCATCGCCCACAGGCCGTTGTGGGCGGTGAAATCCCCGTAGTCATGGTCAAGTTCGCGCAATCTTTCATACAACAGGCTGAAGTGATAGGCCTCCTCGTCAGCCACCCGAACCCAATCATCGTAATAAGCCCGCGGCATATCCCGAAACCGATACACCGCATCCCAGGCCAGATTGATGGCATTAAACTCGATGTGGGCCACGGCGTGCACCAACGCGGCACGCCCCTTGGCTGTATGGAATCCCCGTTTGGGCAAATCACGCGGCGCGACCAGTTCGGGGCGCAACGGTCGTCCCGGCGCAGCGATTGCGCGCACCACGACATCATCCATAAGAGGCAACAGGCCATCGCGCCAACGCGCCGCAGCGTCACGGGTACCCTGAACCTTTCGCGCCACATCACTCTCGGCAAGACATTCCGCCGCAATCTTGAAAAGGCTGGTCACGGATCGTCAATCCTTCACGCCGATCACCAAATCCATGACGTTGGTTCCCGTGGGCCCGGTGGTAATGAGGTCGCCGCTGGCGGCCAAAAAGCTGCCCGCGTCCGCCTGTAGTAAACATTGGGCGGCATCCAAACTTTGTTGCGCACCTCGCGAAACGGTCCCACCATCCACCAGGGCACCAGCATCCTCCCCTTCACCATCGCTACCGTCGGTGCCGGCCGCGAGCAGCCATACGTTGTCATGACCGCTGAGGACCTCGGCCGCGGCCAGGGCCAAATGTTGATTACGCCCGCCCCGTCCGGGATGGGGTGGTAATACCACGGTGGTTTCCCCGCCCCAAATGTGTACGCCCGGCACACCATTGATCAAACCATTGGCCAGCTGCCGGCCCACCAATGACGCATCACCGTTCAGGCGTTCGGTATGAACCTGTAATGTGTAACCCAATTTTTTAGTCTCCAATGCCGCAGCGCCCATGGCATCATCCAGCGTTGCAACAACGTGGCTTTCGATGTTGACGAAGTGCGCCGGATCCATCGCCGGCGGCGGTGTGTACTCCAGCAATGCCCGGAACCACTGCGGCAATTCCGGCAAGCTGGTCTGCAACTCGTCTTCCGGCACTAATAATCCCGACCCCACATCCGCGGAACTATCACCCGGCACATCGGATATGATCAGTTGCAACACGCTCCGATTCTCAAGGTACGCCGCCAACCGACCGCCTTTTATGAGCGAGATCCGCTTACGCAGGGCGTTAATCTCACCAATGGCAAGTCCGCTGGCCAAAAGCCATTCGCTCGCACGCCTCGCCTGATCCAGACTCACGCCTTGGGGCAACACCTCCACCAAACTGGAGGCACCGCCCGAAATCAAGAACAGTAATTGCGCGTCCCGCGGCGTGGCGGTAATGAAATCCAACAAGGCTTGGCCTGCCCACAGACTATTTACATCTGGATGGGGATGACCGGCCTCGATCACCGTAATCCCGGTGATCTCTTTCATCTGGGA
>CAYWIQ010000309.1:0-2659 GCA_964458405.1 uncultured Chromatiaceae bacterium | reverse complement strand
AAGATCGGCGAAGAGGCGACCGAGACGGTGCTGGCGGCCAAAGACGGTGCGGCGGATAAGATCATCTATGAGATTGCCGACCTGTGGTTTCATACCTTGGTGTTGCTCGCTCAACAGGGTTTGCGTCCCGAGCAGGTCCTGGACGAACTGGCGCGGCGCTTCGGCGTGTCCGGCGTGGAAGAAAAGGCGTCGCGCAAGCACGATAAATAATTTGTTATTCGAGAATTCAAGGTGATACGGTGTTTTTGACGGCGTGATAGTGGGTGTACGCCCCACGTCCGTGTAGAATGGCGGGAAGATGCGGCCGTAGAGCGTGATCGATGATCGGGCGACGGTTCGCGCAATGACTTTATAGGGAGAGCTGAGATGGGCATTAGCATTTGGCAGTTGTTGATTATTCTGGCGATCGTCTTGCTGCTGTTCGGCGCCAAGCGCTTGCGCACCCTTGGCAGCGACCTGGGCGGTGCCGTCAAAGGTTTTCGCAGTGCCATGGGTGACGAAAAGGACGCCGGGGAGGCTCAAGCCGCGGAGCATGTCGAGCATAACCAATCCGGTACCACCATCGAAGGTGAAGTGACGAATAAAGAATCCAGCAAGACCAAGACATGACGGCGCGGTCATGTTTGACATCGGTTTTTCGGAAATAGTATTGATCGCGGTGATCGCCCTGCTGGTGGTGGGGCCGCAGGAATTTCCTGCGCTGGTGCGTAACATCGGCTCATGGCTGGGCAAGGCCCGCCAATTCATGGGCGCCGTCAAGACCGAGTTCGAACGCGAGATCAACAAGGCCGATGAGATCAAGCGCCTGATGACCAAGGAGATGGAGATCGCCGACCTCCATAAAGAGCTTGATCCTCATCGCCGCGCCGCGCCGCCGTCCTCTCCGGAGCAAGATGCCAAAGCCGGCAGCGGCACCGCTGAAAAGATTTCCCCCGCCGTAGGCGGAGACAGCCCGGCTTCTGCCGCCAAGCAAGACCATGGATCGTCGCAGTCCTAAATATACCCCGCAGCAAGAGCAGCCCTTCATGATGCACCTCGTCGAGTTGCGCAATCGCTTGTTGCGCATGATATTGGGTGTTTTGCTGGTGTTCGCGGTGCTGTTTCCCTTCACCAACCAGCTGTATTCCTGGTTGGCACATCCACTGCTGCAGCGCTTGCCCAGCGGTGCGACCATGATCGCCACCGAGGTCGCCTCGCCATTCCTGACCCCCTTCAAATTCGTGTTTGTCCTGGCCATCGCCCTGTCGATGCCGTATATCCTGCATCAGTTCTGGCGCTTCATCGCGCCGGGCCTGTATCGCCGCGAGAAGCGTATTGCCATACCCTTGTTGATTTCCAGTATCGCCCTGTTCTACAGCGGGATCGCCTTTGCCTATTTTGTGGTGTTTCCGCTGGCCTTCCGTTTTCTGGTCGGTGCCGCGCCCCAGGGGGTGACGGTGATGACTGATATCAGCAAGTATTTGGATTTCACCCTGACGATCTTTTTTGCCTTCGGGCTGGCCTTTGAGGTGCCGGTGGCCATCATTCTGATGGTGTGGGCGGGTATCACCACGCCCGCCGCCTTGGCGGCGAAACGCGCTTACGTAGTCATCGCGGTATTCGTCATTGGTGCGGTGCTGACGCCGCCGGACGTGATCTCTCAAACCCTGTTGGCGGTGCCGATGTGGCTGTTGTTTGAGTTGGGCCTGTTCTTTTCGCGGCTTTTGGTCTTGCGCGACGACACGGAAGAAGATCCTGCCTCTTCCGGTGTTGCGAAGGAAGAAGACGAGAACCAGACGCCGTCATAGCGGCGTCGCCCGCTTGAGGGATTTATTGTTGTCGCTGAACCGGCGGACGTTCGCCGATGATGGCGTGCAGGGCCAGGGGTTTACCCTGGCGAATAATCGCCAGATCCACACGCGAGCCCGGCGCCAGTGAAGCGGTGATGTTCATGGCGGAGCGCGCGTCGGCCACGGTCTTATCATCGACCGCCATCAACACATCACCGGGTTGTAGGCCGGCGTGATCTGCGGCACTGCCAGGATAGACGCCCGACACGATGGCGCCCTGGTGGTTGTGTATTCCGAAGGTCTCCGCCAGATCCGGGGTGATATCCTGTGCATTGATCCCCAGCCAGCCGCGAATGACTCTTCCCTGTTTGAGTATCTGTTCCATGACGGTTTTGGCAAGGTTGGCCGGAATGGCGAAACCTATCCCTTGCGAGCCGCCGGAGCGGGAAAAGATGGCGGTGTTGATCCCGGTCAGTTGTCCTTCGGTGTTGATCAAGGCGCCCCCGGAATTGCCCGGATTGATGGCGGCGTCGGTTTGGATGAAATTCTCGAAGGTGCTGATGCCCAACTGCTGGCGACCGGTGGCGCTGACGATGCCCTGGGTGACGGTCTGACCTACGCCGAAGGGGTTGCCGATGGCAAGAACCACATCACCTACCCGTAATTCATCGGCGTGGCCGAAGACGATGGTAGGGAGATTGGTGAGGTTGACCTTTAATAATGCCAGGTCGGTCTCCGGGTCGGTGCCCACAACTGAGGCCGCGGCGCTGCGGCCGTCGGTGAGGGCGACCTGGATTTCATCCGCGCCGTCGACGACGTGGTTGTTGGTCAGGATATAGCCCTGGCTGCTGATGATGACGCCGGAACCCAGGCTGGATTCCAGGCGTTGC
>CAYWIQ010000308.1:0-2660 GCA_964458405.1 uncultured Chromatiaceae bacterium | reverse complement strand
GCTGCGGGCATTGATCAACAGCACGGTGGTGGATGTCAGCCGTAAACACGCCCTAACGCCGGCGGCGGTGGAAGGGATTGTCGAGCGGCATCTAGCCCAGG
Source organism: uncultured Chromatiaceae bacterium (assembly GCA_964458405.1). Taxonomy (GTDB): domain Bacteria; phylum Pseudomonadota; class Gammaproteobacteria; order DRLM01; family DRLM01; genus JARRQJ01. Next base: position 2,559 of record CAYWIQ010000308.1, on the reverse strand, counting down.
CGGTGGACTGGAGCCGCTTGACCGAGCTTGGCGTGATCGGGATTGACGAGATTGCCTTGCGTAAGGGCCATCGGGACTTTGTCACGATCATCACCCGCCGCGACGATGCGGGTCAACTGACCTTACTGGCGGTCTTGCCGGATCGCTGTAAAGAGACGGTGGCGACGTTCCTAACGAGCATTCCCGAGCGGCTGAAGGGGACTATTGAGCAGGTCTGTACGGATAACCCAAGTTGCCACCTTGATGAGGAGAGGTCCATCGGAGTTTGCTAGTGTTGTCAGTACTCCTACTAAACAACGACCGGCGAGAACCACCGATGGACTTGCAAATTATATTCGTTTATTGCTTGTGTGATGATCTGTTGACAGCGCTCCAGCATTGGGAGGACCGGCAATGTCGGGTCAGCGACGCGGAAATCCTGACCACGGCGCTGGTGGCGGCGCTATATTTTGGCGGCAACTTCCAACGCGCCCACGGGTTTCTCCACGACCAGGGCTACCTGCATCGCAAACTGAGTAAGAGTCGTTTGATCCGGCGCATCCACCGCTGTGAGCCGTTCTTGATGCCCTTGTTTCACGCCTTGTCCGAGGTGGGTCATCAATTCAACACCGAGAGTCTGTATATCATCGACAGTTTTCCGCTGCCGGTGTGTGATAACATCCGCATTCCTCGGTGCCGGCGTTACCGGGGCGAAGCGTGGCGCGGGTATCAGGCGAGCAAACGGCGCTACTTTTATGGCCTCAAGATCCACCTGTTAGTCACCGCCCACGGTCAACCGGTAGAATTCTTCCTCACCCCCGGCGCCGACAGCGACGCCAAGGCGCTCAAACAATACGCCTTGGATTTACCCGAGAATGCCACCCTCACCGGGGATAAGGCCTACACCGATTACGCCTACGAAGACCTGTTGCGCGAGGCCGGTTTGCACTTGATCCCCCTGCGCAAGAAAAACTCCAAGCGCCCCCTTGAGCCCGCTGTGACCTATTTAATGTCCCTCGCCCGGCACGCGGTGGAAACCACCGGCAGTTTGATCGAACGCCTGTTGCCTAAACATATTCATGCCGTGACGGCCAGCGGTTTCGAACTCAAGGTAGGACTCTTTATCCTCGCCTGTAGCCTCAACTTCGTTTCCTGAATCGGTGCAGGTGGCAACTTGGGTTACTTAAGGGACCCATTCACTGAGCCCAATACCGCCACTGTTCAACAGCCTCACTACAGCAATTCTCATTTTGGCCGGAAGGCTTGATTTGGCAAGCGATGTGCTAAGACGCGATGAGTCGTGAAGTAGAGATCTACCGGTTGGGTTATGCTATAGCGAGATCTCGATGGTGAGGACAAAGGCGATGGCATTGTTGCAGGCACTGAGCTTTGAAGGGCTGATGGAACTGCTCAAGAGGGTATTGCAGGAGTTACCGGACCGGCGCACGGGCAACAATTGCCGCTATTCAATGCGGGATGCGGCGTTGGGTGCGTTTGCGGTATTTTTCACCCAAAGTGCCTCGTTTCTGGCGTTTCAGAAGGGCTTGGCGAAGGCCAAAGGCCAGAGTAACGCGCAGACGTTGTTCGGGATGGAGGCGATTCCCTGTGACAACCACATTCGCACCCTGCTCGATGAGGTCCCACCCGCGCAGCTCTTTGCGGTGTTTCCCGCCGTCGAAGCCGGCTTGCACGCCGACGGGCGGCTGGAGACCTTGCGGGTATTTGACGATCAGCTGTTGATTGCACTCGACGGAGTCGAGTACTTTTCGTCGCAGAAGATTTCTTGCCCCCATTGTACGCACCGAACCCATCGTAACGGCATGATCACGTATTCGCATCAGATGATCACCCCGGTGATCGTAGCGCCGGGCCAGGACAAGGTGATCCCGCTGATTCCGGAATTCATTACGCCGCAGGACGGGCATGCGAAACAAGACTGTGAGACAGCGGCTGCCAAGCGCTGGTTGGACCAACACGGAACGCACTATCGGCGGCTCCGGGCGACGCTGCTCGGCGATGATCTGTACAGTCGCCAGCCGCTGTGCGAAGCCATCCTGGCGGCCGGGTTTCACTTTATCCTGGTGTGCAAGCCCGACTCCCATCCGACGCTGTACGACTGGTTGGCCGGCCTATCGGTGCCGACGCGAGTGGTGCGCCGCTGGACCGGGCGCGGGCATTTAACCGATACCTATCGCTATCTCAACGACCTGCCCTTGCGCGACGGCGACGATGCGCTGCGGGTCAACTGGTGCGAACTGACCACCACGCGCGACGATGGTACCGTGGTCTATCACAACAGCTTCATCACGGACTGGCGCCTGAACGAGGCGAACGTCAAGGCGATCGTGCGCGCGGGGCGTACGCGTTGGAAAGTGGAGAACGAAAACAACAATGTGCTCAAGACCAAGGGCTACCACTTCGAGCACAACTACGGGCATGGTAAACACCACCTCGCCGCCGTGCTGGCGACGCTGATTTTACTCGCGTTTTTGTTTCACACCGTCCTGGAATGGGTCGATCAACGCTATCAGCTGCTGCGTCAGCACTTACCGTCCCGGCAGACCTTTTTCGACGATCTAA
>CAYWIQ010000307.1:0-2689 GCA_964458405.1 uncultured Chromatiaceae bacterium | reverse complement strand
TGAGCGCAGCGAGTTCCGCGCGCGCCCAAAATGGCGAGGAGCGCAGGGTAGCCCGCGGGGCCAAATCATCGGGTGTCTTTTCTTTTGAATCCTTTTCTTTGGACAAGCAAAGAAAAGGATTTCGTCTTCGCGGACGAGACCGCGATTAAATTCAACATCGCCGCAGGCGATTAGATCAATTACAAAGCTAGCTTTGAAAGCAGACGTTCTTTAGTAAGAGGAAAGTCGCGAATTACTTCTTCGCGTGTAATTGCTCCGCTGCATAAAGCGTATTCTGCATCAAGGTCACCACGGTCATCGGCCCAACGCCGCCGGGCACCGGCGTAATCCACCCCGCACGCTCTTTGGCAATATCAAACTCCACGTCGCCGACCAATTTGCCATTGCTATCGCGATTCATGCCCACATCGACGACCACCGCGCCGGGCTTGATCCATTCGCCCTTCACCACTCCCGGTTTGCCCACCGCCACCACCAGGATGTCGGCGCGCGCCACGTGGGCGTGCAGGTCCTGAGTGAAACGGTGGCAGGTGGTGACGGTGCAGCCGGCCAACAACAGCTCCAGGCTCATGGGCCTGCCGACGATGTTGGAAGCGCCTACCACCACCGCTTCCTTGCCGCGCAATTCCACGCCGGTGTTATTGAGCAGGGTGATGATGCCCAGCGGCGTACAGGAACGCAGTAAGGGCAGGCGCACCGCCAGGCGGCCGATGTTGTAGGGGTGGAAGCCGTCCACGTCTTTATCGGGATGGATGCGTTCGATGACGGTCTCGGGGTCGATTGCAGGCGGCAACGGCAGCTGCACCAGGATACCGTCGATCTCGGTATCGGCGTTGAGCTGATCGATGAGGGCCAATAGTTGCGCCTGGCCGGTATCGGCGGGCAGGTCATAGGCCTTGGAGACGAATCCCACTTCCTGGCAGGACTTGCGTTTACTGGCGACATAGACTTGGGAAGCGGGATCGCTGCCCACCAGGACGACCGCCAGCCCCGGTGGCCGTTTACCTTCGGCCAGTCGTTGTTGAACAGTCTCTTTTACCGATTGCCGGATTTGCGCGGCGACGCCTTTGCCGTCGATCAACTGTGCGGTCATGCTGTACTCGACTTGGAATGTGTAAGAGTCAAAAGGGTGTATCGTATCCGTCTTCAGGGACGGATGTCACCGTCGGCGTGACTCAAACATACGGTCATCAGGGCGCGGGCGGCATTGGACAGTGTGCGCTGGGCATGATGGACCAGGCCCAGCCGCCTGACGATTTGCAAGGCCTTAACGTGGTGGATGTGTAGGTTGCGGTCTACCATGGTCAGCGGCAACAGGCTCCAGCCCAGGCCGATGGAGACCATCATCTTGATGGTCTCCAGATAATTGGTCTCCAGGCTGACCTGCAACGGCAATCCCGGTTTGATGAAATGACGTTCTATCAATTCCCGGGTGTAGGTGCCGGTGGCGGGCAGGATGGCGGGATAGGCGCACAATTGCGCGAGGGTGAGGCGCGGCTCGCGGCACAAGGGATGGTCGGTGGCGCTCACCAGGGCCAAGGGGTCGTTCCACACTGGGATCGTGATCAGGTCCGCGTCCGGTCTGGAAGGCAGGGTGACCACCGCCAGTTCCAGTTCCCCCTGGATGACGGACCGGCAGGCCGCTTCAGAGTCCATAAAGCGCAGGTCGAGATGGGCCTGGGGGTGCCGGCGGGTGAATTGACGCAGGATGGCGGGCAAACGATGCAGGCCGATGTGGTGGCTGGTGGCGACGCTGAGCTTTCCGTGAACCTCGCCCGTCAGGTTGGTAATGGCGCGGCGGGTATCTTCCACCTCTGCCAGGATCCTTTCGGCGTGGCCGAGCAAGGTCTGACCTGCCTCGGTGAGGATGATGCGCCTGCCGATGCGGTCGAACAAGCGTGTGTCCAAGCGTTGTTCGAGCGCGGCGATGCGCTTGCTGACCGCGGGCTGGGTGAGGTGGAGTATCTCCGCCGCCGCCGAAAACGAGCCCAGGCGGGCAACGTTGATAAAGGCATGCAGGTCGTCGATGTCCACGGCAATATCCAGGATTTGTTATTCCTAATAGGAATAGAATACATGAAAAACATGAATTAGTAGAATGTATAATTCTGTATTACCATTTCGCCTAAGTTTCGGATGTGCGGGAGTGAATGGCCGTGGCGGACAAGACGTTATACGACAAGTTATGGGATGCCCACGTGGTGCGGCAGAACGAGGACGGCACCTGCCTGCTCTATATCGATCGTCACCTGGTGCATGAGGTGACCTCTCCCCAGGCCTTCGAAGGCCTGCGGCTCAACCACCGTTCGGTGTGGCGGCGCGACGCCAATCTGGCCACCGCCGACCATAACGTGCCGACCGTAGACCGTGACAAGGGCATCGCCGATCCGGTGTCGCGCCTCCAGGTGGAGACCTTGGATCAGAATTGCGACGCGTTCGGCATCACTGAATTCAAGATGGGCGATGAGCGCCAAGGTATCGTCCACGTCATCGGCCCGGAGGCGGGCGCGACACTGCCCGGCATGACGGTGGTGTGCGGCGATTCCCACACGTCTACCCATGGCGCCCTGGGGGCGTTGGCCTTTGGTATCGGTACCTCGGAGGTGGAGCACGCCCTCGCTACCCAGTGCCTGGTGCAGAAGAAGTCCAAGAACATGCTGGTGAGCGTGGACGGCCACGTGGGCGCAGG
>CAYWIQ010000306.1:0-2708 GCA_964458405.1 uncultured Chromatiaceae bacterium | reverse complement strand
CGGAGCGCTTGCGCGTGCCTCTGTCCGCCGCGGACGTGTTCGTCCTCGCCACCCGCAATGAGGGTTGGGCCAACGTGCTGCTGGAAGCAATGGCCTGCGGCTTGCCCGTGGTGACCACCGACGTGGGCGGTAATCGCGAGGTGGTGAGAGACGATACGCTCGGCACTATAGTGCCTTTCGGCGACGCCTCGGCCCTGCGGCAGGCCCTGGCGGCGTCCTTGAGCCGGGACTGGGATCGGAACAGCATTATGGAGTATGCGCGGGACAACGACTGGAGCAAGCGGGTAGCGGTTCTGGTCGATGAATTCGAGCGCATCTGTGATCACGGGAAGGCCATGAATCATGGCGGGTAAGACAATGTGGCAACGGGCCCGGGAGCGGGCTGCGCGGCGCTGCTTGTTGACGAGCAAGGTCATGACGCAGCGCGCCAATCGCCTTTTCGGTAGTAAGGACCACGACAGGCGTTATGTCTTCGTCGCCGGCATGCAGCGCTCCGGTACCAATATGATGATGGATATTTTAGAAAGGCATTACGAGACGGAGGTGTTTCACGAAAGCGATCCCCGTGCCTTCGATAATTATCAAATGCGCGAGAGGACGGTGATCCACCATTTGGCCGAACATTCCGCGGCGCCGGTATTCATTATCAAAGCCTTGTGCGAACTGCAGGAGCTGCGCTCCCTGATGGACGAGTTCGCGCCGGCCAAGGCCTTATGGATGATGCGTCATTACGAAGATGTGGTGAATTCCATGTTGGTGTCGTTTCGCAACCAAGCCAAGCAGGTGCAGCGTATTGTCGCTCAACGGGACGATGATTGGTGGTTGGGACAGGGTATGTCTGATGCGACCTTCGCCTTGCTCGAAAAACGGGTGCATCCCGGGATGAACGATGCGACGGGTGCGGCCTTGCAGTGGTATTTCCGTAACGTGCTGTTCTTCGAGCAAGGGCTGGACAATGATCCGCGGGTCATGGCGGTGGGCTACGAATCCTTGGTGACAAAGCCGCAAGAACAATTCGAAGGCGTATTCGACTTTTTAGGACTGCGCTATACCCCGCGATTGGCCCGCGGCATCTTCGCTAATTCGGTACGGCGCCGTGCTGCGCCGGATATCGAGCCAGAGGTGCGAGAACTGTGTGAGGAATTGTGTGCGCGCATTGCACAAGTATTTGCGGCTACGGAGACGGATCATGCTTGATCTTTATACCCGCCTGGCATCCGGGATGATCTTTCCCCTGCACGAACGCTTAAAAGGCCACGATACGGTGCAGGTGCGCCGCCGCATGGAAGAGAGCCAGTGGTGGTCGCGCGACAGACTGGAAGCCCTGCAGCTTGAGCGCCTGCGCCAGTTGCTGCGGCACGCCGATGGCCACGTGCCCTATTATCGCCGAATACTGGATGAAGCCGGCCTGGCTGGCGGCGCCATCGAGTCGCTGGACGATCTACCTAAAATTCCGTTTCTGACCAAGAGTATTATCCGCGCCAACAGCGACGATTTGAAAGCCACGACGGCGCAAGGCCTGGCGCGTTTCAATACCGGCGGTTCCAGCGGCGAGCCGCTAATCTTCTGGATCGGCAAGGAACGGGTCAGTCACGATGTGGCGGCCAAGTGGCGCGCCACGCGCTGGTGGAGGGTGGATATCGGCGATCCGGAGATCGTGGTATGGGGTTCGCCCATCGAACTAGGGGCGCAGGACCGGCTTCGCGTGCTGCGGGATATGCTATTACGCACCCATTTGCTTCCGGCCTTCGAGATGTCGCAGTCCAAGCTCGATGAATTCGTGGACACCCTGCGCAGCACGCGGCCCAGAATGGTGTTCGGCTATCCGTCTTCGATCAGCCTCATCGCCGAACATGCCGAAACACGGGGCCGGCGCCTCGACAATCTGGGGACCCGGGTGGTGTTCGTGACATCCGAAAGGCTCTATGACCATCAGCGGGCGATCATCGAGCGGGTTTTCGGCTGTCCCGTGGCCAACGGTTACGGCGGCCGCGACGCGGGCTTCATCGCCCATCAATGCCCGGCCGGCGGTATGCACATCACCGCCGAGGATATTATCGTGGAGATCGTCGACGGCGACGGCCGGGTGCTGTCGTATGGCGAGGAGGGCGAGGTGGTGATAACCCATTTGGCCACCGGCGATTTTCCCTTTATCCGCTATCGCACAGGTGACGTGGCAGTCTTGGGCGACCAAGCCTGTTCCTGCGGGCGCGGTCTGCCCTTATTAAAGGAGATTAAGGGGCGCAGCACCGATTTCGTGGTGGCGGAGGATGGTACCATTATGCATGGTCTGGCGCTGATTTATGTGATTCGCGATATCCCGGGTGTGGAGAATTTCAGGATCGTGCAGGAATCCTTGCACGAGACTCGTGTGCAATTGGTGACCAACGCGGCATTCGCCGACGAACGTATCGAGGCCATCGCGGCGGGTTTCAAACAGCGTCTGGGGCGGGACGTGGAAGTGCATATCGAACGGGTAGCACATATTCCGCGAGAGGCGTCGGGTAAGTATCGTTATGTGGTGAGCCGGGTGACGGCGAGCAATCCTTAAAATACGGCAGCATTATGCGTGATATTTTCGTTACAGTGATAGTCTTCGGCAGCCTGCCCCTCATCTTCTATCGGCCTTACGTGGGCGTTTTGATGTGGTCCTGGCTCGGTTATATGAATCCCCATCGCTTATGCTATGGATTCGCCTATGATTTTCC
>CAYWIQ010000305.1:0-2720 GCA_964458405.1 uncultured Chromatiaceae bacterium | reverse complement strand
CGGGATGCTGTCTTTCCTGAAAGGCGATGATGCGGTTGAACATCTCCTCGCTGAAGGTTCCCATGTTCCGCAACGGTTCGAAGTGAGGAATCATACGCTAGCTCTCTGTCCTTGACGGTCGCCGTTCGGGCGACGACGCCTTCATTGATGATAAGGTTCGCTCAACGCGTGCACCGCATCCACCAGCACCTGCACCCGCTCGGGATCGATGTGCTGGTGAATGCCGTGCCCCAAATTGAATACGTGGCCCGGGCCGTTGCCGAACGCCTTCAGGATCGTCGCAACCTCTTGGCGAATGCGCTGCGGCGAGGCGTACAACACACACGGATCCATGTTGCCCTGCAGGGCCACACGATCACCCACCCGTTGCCGCGCCGCGCCGATGTCGATGGTCCAATCCACACCCAGGGCGTCGCAACCGGTCTCGGTCATGGATTCCAGCCAGGCACCGCCACCCTTGGTAAACAGGATCACCGGCACCCGCCGGCCATCGCTTTCTCGGGTCAGACCGTCGACGATCTGCGCCATGTAGCGCAGGGAAAAATCGATGTAATCGCGCGGACTCAATACCCCGCCCCAGGTGTCGAACACCATCACCGCCTGGGCACCGGCGGCGATCTGGGCATTGAGATACGTGGTAACCGAGAGCGCCACGGTGTCCAGCAATTTGTGCAAAAGCTCGGGACGATCGAATAGCATGCCTTTGACGTGGGCGTACTCCTTGCTGCCGCCGCCTTCCACCATATAGGTCGCCAGGGTCCACGGGCTGCCGGAAAAACCGATCAACGGCACCCGGCCGTTGAGTTCGCGGCGGATCACCCGCACCGCGTCCATGACGTAGCGCAGCTCGCCCTCGGGATCGGGCACGCCCAGCTTATCCACGTCGGCGGCGCTGCGCACCGGCCGGGCGAACTGCGGCCCTTCTCCTTTGGCAAAGCTCAATCCCAGACCCATGGCGTCGGGGATGGTAAGGATGTCGGAAAACAAGATCGCCGCATCGAGATCAAAGCGTGCCAACGGCTGCAAGGTCACCTCGCAGGCCAGATCCGGGTTGGTGCACAGATTCATGAACGAACCGGCCTTCTCGCGCGTGGCGCGATATTCGGGCAGATATCGGCCGGCCTGGCGCATGATCCAGATAGGTGTACGATCTACCGGCTCGCGGAACAGGGCACGGAGGAAGCGGTCGTTATGAAGTGTCGCCATTGAATGAATCCCAAGCTAGTACAAAAACCATCAACCGCGAAGCACGCGAGCCGATGCGATGCTCTCGTGCCCGCCGCGTGTCCCGCAATCCGCTGTCGCTGAATCAAACCCCTAAGTAGTCGAGAATACCTTCCGCGGCGGTGCGACCCTCGAACACCGCGGTGACCACCAAGTCGGAACCGCGCACCATATCACCGCCGGCAAACACCTTGGGGTTGGAGGTCTGGTGTTTGTACTGTGCCGCAGCGGGCGCCTTGACCCGACCGCGTTCGTCGCAACCGATACCGAACGACTCGAACCACGGCGCGGGATTGGGTTTGAAACCGAAAGCAATGATCACCCGATCGGCGGGAATGATCTCTTCGGAACCGGGCACTACCTGGGGCGTGCGCCGGCCACGGGCGTCAGGGGCACCCAGCTCGGTGGTGACCACTTTGACCCCTTCTACCTTACCGTCACCGACGATTTCCACCGGCTGGCGGTTCCACATAAACTTAACGCCTTCTTCCTTGGCATTGGCCACTTCGCGCTTGGAACCGGGCATGTTGGCCTCGTCACGGCGATAAGCGCAGGTGACGCTGGCCGCACCCTGGCGGATGGAGGTGCGGTTGCAGTCCATGGCGGTATCGCCGCCGCCCAGTACCACCACCCGCTGACCCTTCATATCGATGAAATCTGCGGGATTTTCCATCATGTCGAGACAGCGCTTGACGTTGGAGATCAGGAACGGCAAGGCCTCGTAGACACCGGGCAGGCCTTCACCCGGAAAACCACCCTTCATATAGGTATAGGTTCCCATGCCCATAAACACCGCATCGTATTCGTCGACCAATTGCTGGAACTGAACGTCCTTGCCGATCTCGGTGTTGAGCATGAACTTCACGCCCATCTCTTCCATCAGCTTGCGACGGGTACGCACCACCTCCTTTTCCAGTTTGAACTCGGGGATGCCGAAGGTAAGCAGGCCGCCAATCTCGGCGTAACGGTCGTACACCACCGGCTCGACGCCGTTGCGCACCAACACGTCGGCACAACCCAGGCCCGCCGGTCCGGCACCGATCACCGCCACCCGCTTGCCACTGGGTTTGACGCCGGACATATCGGGCCGCCAGCCACGCTTCAGCGCTTCAGCGGTAATGTACTTTTCGATGGAACCGATGGTGACCGCACCGAAGCCGTCATTCAAGGTGCAGGCCCCTTCGCACAGGCGGTCCTGAGGACATACCCGCCCGCAGATCTCCGGCAGGGAATTGGTGCGGTGCGACATCTCCGCCGCCTCTTCGATATTACCTTCCGCCACCAACTTCAGCCAATTGGGAATGTAGTTATGGACCGGGCACTTCCACTCACAGTAGGGGTTGCCGCAGCCAATACAACGCCCGGCCTGTGCCGCAGCGCTGGCACCGTCATATTGTCCATAGATCTCGCCGAAATGCTGGGTGCGCTCTTCGGGCGCCTCTTTTTCCGGGCCACGGCGAGGTATTTCCAGAAATTGCAGGGGATGCTTGGCCATG
>CAYWIQ010000304.1:920-2731 GCA_964458405.1 uncultured Chromatiaceae bacterium | reverse complement strand
GTCGGCCAGGGCCGGGGCGTCGCTGAACCCGACCATATCCTTGGCGTAGAGCACCGGCACCGCACCCGCCACCGCACGTTCGATCAAGCCGGCGTCACGGCCCATCAACACCACCGCCCGCGCCTTGGCGGCAAGCGCCGCCTTGAGCGGTGTGAAATCCTGGTCCTTGCCCAAGCCACCGGCGATTAGCACCACCTTGCCGGGCATCCCCTGCAAAGCCGCCAGGGTCGCCCCCACGTTGGTGCCTTTGGAGTCGTTATACCAATCCACCCCGGCAATGCTCGCCACCCATTGGGTACGATGCGGCAGGCCGCCAAAGCGCCGCAAAGTATCGAGCATCGCCGGCATGGACAAATTCACCGCATCACCCAAGGCCAGGGCCGCCAAGGCGTTGGCGACGTTGTGACTGCCCTTGATGCGCAGTTCCCCGACGGCCATCAACAACTCCGTGCCCTTGGCCAAATACACGTCGCCGTCACGCCGACGAACACCGAAATCACCCGGCGCCGGTTCATTCAAACCGAAACGCACGACTGTACGCCCGGCCCCAACCATCGCTGCCACCATGGGATCATCGCCATTGATCACCATTACACCGTCGCCGCGATAGATGCGTTGCTTGGCTGCGGCGTAGGCACCTACGTCGTGATAGCGATCCATGTGATCGGGACTGATATTGAGTACCACCGCCGCCGCCGCATTGAGACTGTGGGTGGTCTCCAGTTGAAAACTGGACAGTTCCAGCACATAGAAATCCGGCGCCGGGGCGGCCAACATATCCAAAGCGGGTGTACCGAGATTGCCGCCGACCTCCACCGTCATGCCGGCGGTACGGATCATCTCACCGATCAGGGTGGTCACCGTGCTCTTACCGTTGGCGCCGGTCACCGCCACCACCGGTGCGCGCGCCTCGCGGGCAAATAATTCGATATCGCCGACCGCCTCCGCGCCGTCGCGCAGCGCCGCCGCAACGGCGGGTTCCGCCAGGGCCACACCGGGACTTACTATCAGCCGGCGCGCCCGCGCCAATACCGCGGTATCAAATTCACCGAGATATATAGGAGCTTGAGGAAATTCGCGGCGCAAGGTCTCCAATCCCGGCGGCACGTCGCGGCTGTCGACCACGGCAAATGACTCGCCGCGCGCGGCGAGATAGCGGGCGCAGGACAGGCCGGTCTTGCCCAGTCCGACGATCACATTGGCTATATCGCGCTCGCTCATTGCCATACCTATTCGTTGCACTACCGCCTGTACCATCAGCGGATCTTCAAACTCGCCAAACCGACCAACACCAGCAGCACCGTCACGATCCAGAAACGCACGATCACCCGCGGTTCCGGCCAACCCTTCAACTCGAAATGATGATGCAGCGGCGCCATGCGGAACAGGCGTTTGCCGGTGAGCTTGAACGACGCCACCTGCAGAATCACCGACAAGGTTTCCACCACGAACACCCCGCCCATGATGAACAGCACGATCTCCTGCCGTACGATCACCGCCACGATGCCCAGTGCGGCACCCAGCGCCAAGGCGCCGATGTCACCCATGAACACCTGCGCCGGATAGGCGTTGAACCACAAGAAACCCAGGCCCGCACCTACCAATGCCCCGCAGAACACCGCCAGTTCCCCCACCCCGGCAATATAGGGGATACCCAGATAGCCGGCGAATTTCACATGACCGGTGACATAGGCGAAGATCCCCAAGGCCCCCGCCACCAGCACGGTGGGCATGATCGCCAGGCCGTCGAGACCGTCGGTAAGGTTGACCGCGTTGCTGGCGCCGACGATGACCAGATAGGCCAACACAAT
>CAYWIQ010000304.1:0-910 GCA_964458405.1 uncultured Chromatiaceae bacterium | reverse complement strand
CTTCCAGGTAGGTGGCCTTGAGGAAGGGCACTACCAAGCGGGTCTCTTCCGAGGTCTGGGCACCGAGGTACAACACCACCGCGGCGGTCAATCCTACCAGCGATTGCAAGAAATACTTGGACTTGGCCGACAGCCCTTTGGAGTTCTTCAACACCAGCTTGCGATAGTCGTCCACCCAGCCTATGGCGCCGAACAACAATGTCACGGCCAACACCAACCACACATAGCGATTGCGCAAGTCCGACCACAACAAGGTACTGACCGCAATCGCCACCAAGATCAAGGCCCCGCCCATGGTCGGGGTGCCGGCCTTCTTTAAATGGCTTTCCGGTCCCAGTTCGCGGATCTGTTGGCCGATCTGCAACCTGCTCAAACGGCGGATCATGGTCGGACCGACCACAAAGGAAAACACCAACGCGGTGACCACGCCCAGGATGGCGCGCAGGGTGATGTACTGAAATACGTTGAAGCCGTGATAGTGTTCGGCCAGCCATTCGGTGAGATAGAGCAGCACGACGTCAATCCCTCCCCGCCGTTGCCGCATGGCCGCCATCCGCCAAGGCCGCGACTACTTGTTCCATGGCCATGCGCCGCGATCCTTTCACCAAGATGGTGAAGGCTTCGCCGCTCTTCGCATTGATCACCTTGCGTAATGCGCCGATCAATTCCTCCCGCACGGAAAAATGCCTGGCGTCGGCGCCAAACCGCTGAGCGGTGAAACGGCTCAACTCGCCGAGGGTAAACAGCTCTTCTACACCCGCAGCCCGCGCCTCCTCCCCCATATCGCCGTGCAAATCCTCCGCACCCGCGCCCAATTCACCCATATCGCCCAACACCAGAACCTTGTTGCCCGGCGCCACGGCCAGCACCTGCAGCGCGGCGCGCAATGAAGTGGGATTGGCGTTATAGG
>CAYWIQ010000303.1:0-2748 GCA_964458405.1 uncultured Chromatiaceae bacterium | reverse complement strand
CGCGTCATGAAGAGAACGATCGCTGTCGTCGTGCTGTTGGTGAATTTTCTCAAAGAGGTCGCAGTGTCGGGCTGGACCACCGCCGGCATCATCCTGCGCGGCAACCGCGGCCTGCATCCCGGCTTCGCGCGCATGTCCTATGGCGATCTCGGCGACAACGCCGCCAGTCTGCTGGCGGCGTTGATCACCCTCACCCCCGGCACCACCGCTATTGAAATCGATGTCCGGCGGCGGGAATTCCTGCTGCACATGCTGGATGCACAACACCCTGAAGCAACCTTGGCGGCCATCCGGCGCGACTTTCTTCATCCCATTCGCGTTCTGTTCGGAAAAGCCTCATGACCCTGCTGATGTTCATGGTAATGATGGCGGGTATTGCATCCTTGCTGGGATTTTACCGGCTGTTGGCCGGCCCCACCCACACTGATCGGGTGGTGGCGCTTGACTTGCTGTTCTCGATCGCCGTTGTTTTCAGTTTGATCGCGGCATTGGCAAGTGGTCGCACCGTCTATCTTGATGTGGCGATCGGGTTGGCCCTGATCGGCTTCGTCGCCACACTGGCCTGGGCGCGACTTATCCAGGACGTTGTCAAAACCAAACGTGATGGAGAAATCCCGTGACTATCGGTGGAACACTGATATGCCTGCTGGCGCTGGCGATTCTGCTCATTGCGGCCGTCGGCGTGGTACGCCTGCCCGACGCCCTGGCGCGCCAACACGCGGCCACCAAGGCGGCTACCCTGGCGGTATCCATTTTTGCAATCGGTATCGGTGTCACGGCCTGGGATGGTCAATGGACCTGGAGAGTGATCCTTATTACCGTGATACTCCTGTTTGCAATGCCGCTGGCGTCCCACGCCTTGGCCCGCGCAGGCATAGCGGAACTCGAACGCCGCAAAGACGACGGCTCTACCGGATGACACCCTGGGCCGCTTAGCGATCAAGCGCTGCGACCGCGGGTTTAGATCGCGAACATGGCCTCCAAATCGTATTTTGAGTAGGCCTTGAAGGCCAGTGTGGTATCGGTCTGCTCGATACCCTCTATCTTTGCCAGGCGATCGGTCACCAGTTGGGCGAGCTCGTCATTGGTTTTGACGCGCACAATGGCTATCAAGTCGTACTTGCCGCTGACGGAATACGCTTCCGATACCTCCGGCATATCGGCGAGTTGCTCGGCGATTTCTCCCACCTGATCGCGCTTGACGTTCATTAAGATGATAGACGTTACCATTTCTCGCTACTCCTTTATGACGTACAGGGCAGCAACCTCCGGCGCAATGGGCGCCCTGCAACTCTTAGGGAATGGCCGGCATACCGCTTCGCCGGTATGTCCCTGACACCTATATACCCGCACCAAGAATTGGTCAACTCCTGTACCGCTTCCCTTCATCCATCTCCGTCACGCGGCCGGGAAAGATGGATGACACGCTTGGATACCAAACGATAACCGGCCTCAATAAACACCGCGATCCCAATCATTGCCGCTGGAATCCACAACTGGCGCGGCGATCTTTCGGCACTCAACCACAGCAAGCTCGCCAAGGCGCTCAAGCACAGCACCATACCGAGCAGCGACAACCAGCGCCGGCTGCGTGTCTCGCCCGCCAACTTGACATTGGCGGCATTGACGGCGGCGAAAACCAACAGAAAGCCCACGCTGCCCATGGTTGAGATATTCGACAAGTCCACCGTGTTGGCTATGACCAAAGTCGCCGCCGTGGTAATCAACAACCCCTCGACAGGCTCATTCCACACCTTGCGTTCCAATTCGCTGGGCAACTCACCATCCTTGGCGATGATGTAACTCAACCGCGCCGTTCCGTACAGGGTGGCGTTGATGGCCGACGCGGTAGAAAGCATCGCCGCCACGGCGATCAGCACGAAGCCGCCATGGCCGAGAAACGGCCTAGCCGCCTCGGCCAAGGCGTAATCCTTGGCGTTGACGATCTTAGCCACCGGTAGGGAGCCCACCGCCACCACCGCGATGAGGACATAGAGCACCAGCACGAAACCGACCGCCGTATAAAAGGCACGCGGCAGGGTCTTGGCCGGAGCTCGGACATCCTGGGCGCTGTTGGCGATCAATTCGAAGCCTTCATAGGCCAGAAATATGATCATGCCGCCGGCGACCACATGCAGCGACGCCGGCCAAGTGGATGGCGCCAACCGCGCAGCGTCGATGCCCCATATCCCCGCCGCGATGAAGATAACCAGGATTACCAGCTTGATAAAAACGATCGCATCTTCCGTCTCTCCGATCAGTTTGGCACTGAACAGATTCAATCCGGTAATGGTAATGATGCTGATACTGATAAAAGCATGTTTCCAAAAGACCGCCGACGAAGCCGGCATCAAGGTCGCACCGTAGCTGCCGAAGGCATAGGCATAGAGGGATAACATTACGATGTAGCTCAGCCACAACAACACATTGAGGCTGCCGGTCAACAACCCGGGACCGAAAGCGCGGTCAAGAAACGCCACCGTGCCGCCCTGGCTGGGAAAGGCCACCGCGAGCCGGGCATAGGAATATGCTGTGACCAGCGCCACCAGCCCCGCCAACAAAAACGCCAACGGCGCACCGCCGCGGGTAAGGTCCACCGACAACCCCAGCACGGCGAATATGCCGCCGCCGACCATCCCACCTACTCCAATGGCGGTAACCTCCCAGAACCCCACCTTCCCGTCTTTGGGATTATTCATTACAGCTTCACCATGCTGTTTTATCCAGTTCTTTGCCGTATTGTATTTA
>CAYWIQ010000302.1:0-2769 GCA_964458405.1 uncultured Chromatiaceae bacterium | reverse complement strand
TCTACCAGGGACAGGATATCCCCCATGCCCAGGATGCGTGAGGCGAGGCGATCGGGGTGAAAGGGTTCCAAGGCCTCGATCTTCTCGCCGACCCCGAGGAACTTGATGGGTTTGCCGGTAATGTGGCGCACCGAAAGGGCCGCGCCGCCGCGGGCATCGCCGTCGGTCTTGGTGAGGACCACCCCGGTCAACGGCAGGCTGTCGTTAAAGGCCTTGGCGGTATTGGCGGCATCCTGGCCGGTCATGCTGTCCACCACAAACAAGGTCTCTACCGGCCGCAGGGCGGCGTGCAGCCGCTGAATTTCTTCCATCATGGCGGCGTCGATATGGAGTCGGCCGGCGGTATCGATGATCAACACATCGATGAACTGCTTGCGGGCGGCCTCCACGGCCGCCTCGGCGATGGCCAGCGGATCCTGGCCGGGATCGCTGGGATGGAAGTCGACCCCGACCTCGCCCGCCAAGGTCTTTAACTGCTCAATGGCGGCGGGACGATAGATATCGCAGCTGGCCACCATCACCGATTTCTTGCGCTGCTCTTTGAGGAAACGCGCCAACTTGGCCACGGTGGTGGTCTTGCCCGCCCCCTGCAGACCGGCCATCAGGATCACCGCCGGCGGGGGAACATTGAGTTGCAGGTCTTCGTTGGACTCGCCCATTAAAGCGGTCAACTCATCCCGCACCACCCCGATCATGGCCTGGCCGGGGGTCAGACTCTCCAGCACCTCCTTACCGACGGCACGGTCCCGCACCTGATTGATGAAATCACGCACCACCGGCAGCGCCACATCGGCCTCCAACAAGGCCATGCGTACGTCGCGCAACGCGTCCTTAATATTGTCCTCGGTGAGACGCCCCTGGCCGCGCAGGGCCTTGAAGGTACGCCCCAGGCGTTCCGTCAAACTCTCAAGCATTAAAATACCTTTAGCGCCGATGGGCGCCGGTTAAGTATGGAGATCTATATTTAGGTGGGAATTATAGCTGTAATACCTGGCCGCTTATCAAGCGGTGCAGTTTCTGATCCCCCAGCGCCTCCGAGCATTCCGCGAGGATCACCTCCTCTTCGCCGGGTTTGTTGTGGGTGATGTAGATCTCAGGTCGATGCCTGAGTTTTTTCAGGTCTTCCGCCAATAAGCTGGGACAATAGTGCTTGGCGAGTTTGCTAATGGCGATATCGGCGTTACGGAACGCGGTCTCCACGATCAACACATCAAGGCGCTCATGGGCATTTAATCCCGCCCAGAAACTGTCGTTGGTGGAGGTATCGCCGCTGAAGGCGAATATGCCTGTGGGACAGGCAACCCGATAACCGACTGCCGGCACGGCGTGCTCGACCGGTATCATTTCAAAGCTGCGGCCTCCCATATCCATTACCTGGCCAGGCATCATGGCCTCATAACGCATGACCGGCTGATCGTGGGATGGCAGCCGGGCAAAATCCGGCCAGATCTCCCAGTTGAAAATATGTTTTTGCAGGGCTTCCAGGGTGGCAGTCTGGCCATGGACTATCAGGGGCTCGCTCCGTTCCTCGAAAATGCTGTCCAGCATGAGCGGAATATAAGCGACGTGATCGAGATGGGAATGGGTCAGAAAGACATGACGAATAGCGGCCATCTCCTCTAGGGTCAAATCGCCCACGCCGCTGCCGGCGTCAATGAGAATATCGTCATCAACCAATAGTGATGTGGTACGTAAGCCTTGGCCGACACCTCCGCTGCACCCCAATATCCGTATCTTCATAATTTACCTTATCATCATCCCTCAAACCCTACCCGTTCACCCGCAGCGTCCAAGCCCGGGCCCGCAAACGCTTTGCACATCTCCCCTTTATATAACCCCCTGAGATATGCCATCATTCCCGCTGTTGACTTGCAGTGACAGCGATGAATATAACCTATATCGCCATATTGGCCATCGTCCTTTACCTGTCGGCTGGTATCAAATTGGGCATGCGGCTCATGCGAGGCGCACAGGCAATCCGTTACAAAGGCGTATTTCTAACCCTGGGGTTTGGGGCCATAGCCCTCCACGCCTGGGTCTTGTACCAAAACCTTTTCGTAGTTAACGGATTGAACATGGGAATTTTTAATGCGATGTCCCTGCTGTCGTGGATCATCGTTGTTCTGATCATGGTGACCTCATTTACCCAACCGGTGGAGAATCTCGGGGTCGTCGCCCTGCCCTTGGCGGCCTTGGCCTTGATCGTAGAGATGGCCTTCCCGTCCTCCCCCGAGACCCACCTGATCAGCCGCAACGTGGCTACCGGTCTCAAGATCCACATCTTGATCTCCATACTGTCATACAGTCTGTTCACCATCGCCGCTTGCCAGGCAATCCTGCTGGCCGACCAGAACAAGCATTTGCATAGCAAACGCACGGGGGGATTTGTCAGGGCACTTCCGCCCTTGGAGACCATGGAAACACTGTTGTTCCGCATGATCAGCGTGGCATTCGTCCTCCAAAGCATCTCGGTAGTCAGCGGGATCATGTACTTACGGGACATGTTCGCCCAGCATTTGGTACACAAAACCGTGCTGTCCATCGCCGCCTGGCTGGTGTTCGCCATTCTGTTGGTAGGCCGCTGGCGCTTCGGTTGGCGAGGCCGCACGGCGATTCGCTGGACCATGAGCGGCTTCGTGACGTTGTTGTTGGCTTACCTGGGCAGCAAATGGGTATTGGAAGTTCTGCTGGGGCGTTGAACGTGGCGATCGACACCCTAGGCCAAGGAATGGCCTATCACGGGCGGCATTAAGGGGATTACAAAAAGCT
>CAYWIQ010000301.1:0-2772 GCA_964458405.1 uncultured Chromatiaceae bacterium | reverse complement strand
CATCCATAAACACCCTGCGGTGAGGCCGCGATTCCCCACCTGATCTATGCTGTGCCGCACAGCCGCCATCCAGTGATGGTTTTATTTTCTTTTATAATCAGTCGATTTGTCTTGCTGGCGGTGAAGACTATATTTCATTTATGCTATTTGAAGTAGCTGGGAGTAGTCATTGGGATTGATCAAACCTGAAGCGGAGGCTGTTAATGACAAGGCTGGTGGTGGTGTTATTTTGCTTGAGTATCAGTGCTTGTACTTGGGTCAAGCTGACCCCCGGCGGTGAAAAGGTGCGGGTACTGGATGCCGGTGAAGTGTCGACGTGTAAGGAAGTCGGCACTACCACGGTTTCGTTGTTGTCGAAGGTGGCCGGCATTAAGCGTAATGCAGATCAGGTGGCAAAGGAATTGGCCATGTTGGCACGTAACAGTGCTGCGGGCATGGGGGGTGATACCATCGTTCCTACCAACGCGGTCAGCGATGGCAAGCGTAGTTATGCCGTTTATAAATGCATCGGGGTGAGCGCCGAATAACGGATCTAGTCGATGATCTCCAAGGGCACTTCCCTCACATTGTTGTCTCGTAACACAAAGCCTTGCATCTCCAGCACGCCCCGCGTTTGCAACGAAATAATCAAATACAACGTTTCCGGATATTGAGCTTGCGCCAAGTCGGTTGCCGACGGGAACGCCGGGGCGGAGGGGTGGGAGTGATAAATAGCAAACAATTCTTCGCCGCGCTCGCGCATAGCCCGTAGGGCGGCGATCTGCTGCGCCGGATCCATGGCGAACAAACGCTGTGGGGAGGAGGCGATGTTGTCGACCGGGTAGCATCTTGCAGGAATGCCGTTCTTGCTCGCAATCAGACCGCATATCTCTTTGTCGGGAGATTGCTGGGCATGCCGCAGTAGCTGGTTGGCTATGGTCCGGGGTAAGCGTTGGGCGTCAATCAATTGTGTCGTCCTCCACTGACCCGTTCGATATCGGCGGTGTCACACCAGGTTTGCGCATCACGGTATCGCGTCTTGCTCAGCATCGTGGTAACGGCTTGCGCTTGATTATAACCGTGCTCGAGCAGCAGCCATCCCCCCGTGCATAAATAACACGACGCGTCATTGATGATGGCGGCGATCATCTCCAGGCCGGTAGGGCCGGCCACTAAAGCGCCTTGCGGTTCCGCCGGCAGGTCGCCTTCGTCAAGATGGGGGTCGTGTTCCGCGACATAGGGTGGGTTGGCCACTATCAGGTCGAAACGTTCATTGCTGAACGGGGCAAACCACGAGCCTTGGCGAAATTTCACGTTGGAGATTTGCAAGCGTTCGGCATTGTTGCGCGCCACGGCCAGTGCTTCAGCACTGATGTCGCCGGCGCTAATGCGGCATTGTGGCCGCTCGCTGGCGATGGCCAGGGCGATGGCGCCGCTGCCGGTTCCCAAATCCAGGATATTGAATTCGCCTTGCGACGGGATGCGCTGTAACGCCAATTCCACCACCAGCTCCGTTTCCGGTCGCGGGATCAAGGTATGACGGTTGACGAGTAAGTCCAGAGACCAGAACTCCCGATGTCCGGTAAGGTAGGCGACCGGTTCCCCGGCGTTGCGTCGCGTGATCAAGGCGAAGAAGGTTTGTTGCTGAGCCTCGGTCAACAGTTGCTCGCGATGGGCGTGGAGATAGGCGCGGGTTACCCCAAGCGCGTGGGCGAGCAAGACCGCGGCATCCAGCCCGGGCCTATCGTTGCTGCCCGAGAGCGTGTCGGCCGCGTATTGCTGAGCTTGTTGAATGGAGAGCGTCGCAGGCATTTGGTGCCAATTCTTGGGTCGGTGGCTTCGCCTATTCGGCCAATGCCGCCAACTGTTCGGTCTGGTGTTCGTTGGTTAAGGGGTCGATAAGTTCGTCCAGATTGCCTTCTAAAATGGCTTCCAGTTTGTAGAGAGTAAGGTTGATGCGGTGATCCGTGACCCGGCCTTGCGGAAAATTATAGGTGCGAATGCGTTCCGAGCGGTCGCCGCTACCCACTTGCAGGCGGCGGCTTTCGCTTTGCTGGGCGAGTTGCTTCTCCTGCTCGGCGGATAGCAGTTTGGCCTGCAGCAGTGACATGGCCCGGGCGCGGTTTTTGTGTTGCGAGCGTTCATCTTGGCACTCCACCACGATACCGCTGGGCAAATGGGTGATGCGAATCGCCGAGTCGGTCTTGTTGACGTGCTGGCCGCCGGCGCCGGAGGCGCGATAGGTGTCGACCTTGAGGTCAACGGGATTGATATCGATGTGATCCACCTCTTCCATTTCCGGCAACACCGCGACGGTGGCGGCGGAGGTGTGGATGCGGCCCTGGGCCTCGGTTTCCGGTACCCGCTGGACGCGGTGGGTCCCCGATTCGAATTTGAGGCGCGAGTACACCCCTTGGCCGATAAAGCGGGCGATGATTTCCTTGTAACCGCCGTGTTCACCGAGACTCTCGCTGATGATCTCCACCTGCCAGCGCCGTTGCTCGGCGTAACGGCTATACATCCGGAACAGGTCGCCTGCGAACAGCGCCGCCTCGTCACCGCCGGTGCCGGCGCGGATCTCGAGGAAGATGTTGCGATTGTCCATGGGGTCTTTGGGCAACAGCAGTTTGTTGAGTTCCAGCTCCAGCTCGTCCTTGCGTTGCGTTGCGGCGGCGATTTCATCTTGGGCCATTTCACGCACATCCGGGTCGTTGTCCTGCAACATGTCGCGGGCGGTGGCGAGATCGGCGAGTGTGGCCCGGTACTTTTCGAAGCAGGCCATACACTGGAACT
>CAYWIQ010000300.1:0-2785 GCA_964458405.1 uncultured Chromatiaceae bacterium | reverse complement strand
CTTTTCTTTGGTAACTTTCTTTTGGCCGCGCAAAAGAAAGTCACCCGCATGCGGCGCGGATTGCCGCCCAAAATAAATCCGTCGCCGACGGCGACACAATGTGATAGTTACGCAAGAAACAGAGGAACCGCGATCTCAACTACGACCGCCGTGGAAAGCCCACATGAACATCGTCACCGCAATCCCAACACATCCTGCATATCGTAAAGTCCGCTGTCTTGATTCATCACCCAGGCGGCGGCGCGCATGGCGCCGTTGGCGAAGGTCATGCGGCTGGAGGCCTTATGAGTAATCTCGACGCGCTCGCCGATCCCGGCGAACATCACGGTGTGATCGCCGACGATATCCCCGGCACGCACCGTGGAGAAACCAATGGTCTTACGATCACGTTCTCCGGTATGTCCTTCCCGGCCGTAAACCGCATCGGTTTTCAGATCCCGACCTAGGGCCGTCGCCACCACGTCCCCCATGCGCAAGGCCGTACCGGAAGGGGCATCCACCTTGTAGCGGTGATGCGCCTCTATGATCTCGATATCGACTTCGTCACCCAACACCTTGGCGGCGGTCTCCAGCAGCTTGAAACATAGATTCACACCCACACTCATGTTGGGTGCCACCACCATGGCGATGTCGCCGCTGGCGTCAATCAGGGTATCACGCTGTTGCTGGCTAAAGCCGGTGGTACCGACCACCAGCTTCTTACCGGCAGAACGACATAGATCGAGAATACTCAACGTCACCTCCGGGCGGGTGAAATCCACCAATACATCGAAGCTCTCCGCCGCCAATTGGTCAACGATAGGTACACCCAACCGTCCGATGCCGGCGAGTTCTCCCGCATCGGCACCAACCACCGAACTACCTTTACGTTCCAGCGCCGCACTCAATGTCAGCCCGGGAGCGTTTTGACAGGCTTCCACCAAACAACGACCCATGCGCCCCGCGGCGCCGCTAATAGCGACTCGAGTCAATCCAACCTCCTGAAATCCGAAAAAAGATTTACTTTATCACCAAGGCAAGCATAACAGCGGTCAACCTTGACTGTCATGCCCCATTCCGCAGCAACCACCGCTGCCGGCCGGGATAGTCCGCGATACCCAGTGCAGCATCTAATGGTGCTCTCTCACGCTCCGGTCCTCGATCAGGGCATCGAAACGCCGCACCAATCGCAATAAGACCAGGCTATCCGCACCCTGACGCAGAGCCCATTCCTCGCCATAGGCATAAATACCGCTGCGCGATGGATATGGGCCGCCTCGTTCTAGCAAGTCCCACATACGCGGCAATAATATCCACTGCAGCCACTGGGGAAACGCCAGCGTATCGCAGCAGAACGGTTGATCGCTGCGCAAATCCTCGGGGGAAGGCGGCTCGTTTTCCCATAACGACAATGAACGCAGTTCCGCCTCGATGGCCAATAACGCCTCGCTGAGATCGCGTGTATAACTATCCATAAGTCCATTATCACCCTTGCGCGAACGATGTCACGCCTAAAAGACCCTACCAAACGTTATTTACTTGGCGAGGCTCGCCCCGTTGGTTACTATGGATCCGGCATTTGATTGCATAACCTCTCAGATTATGAGGGTAAAAGATTTCAACTTACCCTTTATCCTATGTAATGCCTCGGTATGGTAGTAGCCGCTGGCCGGAATCGTAGAACGGATAACATGATGACTAACTCACTACTCCATCCCGCCCCGGTTATCGTTGATGTTGAGGCATCCGGTTTTGGTCGAGGCAGCTACCCTATTGAGGTGGGCATGGCGCTGGAAAGCGGCAAGACCCATTGTTTCCTTATTCAGCCCGCCCCCGGCTGGACCCATTGGGATCCCAAGGCGGAAGCGATGCACGGCATCTCCCGTAAATCACTGCTAAAACACGGCCGCCCCATCAAGGAGGTGGCCGAAGAACTCAACTCGCTGTTGTTATATAAAAAGGTCTACAGCGATGCCTGGGGACACGATCAGTCTTGGTTGGCGCTGCTGTTTGAAACGGCCGGGTTGCCAAGGCGTTTTCGTGTGGAATCCCTGCGTTGCCTGCTGGAAGAATCTCATCTCGACCATTGGCAAGCAGAAAAAGAGGCGGTGTTGCATGATCTGAAAAATGTCCGGCATCGTGCCAGCAACGATGCCCTGGTGTTGCAACGCACGCTGATGACTACGCTGTCACGCGAACAACCCCTACCGCAGCACGAATCCATAGTCTGAACGATGTAACGGCGTCGGCATAGAAACGCGGCTACATCATCAAGGCAACCATTTCTCGATCAAGACACGCATCATCTCCGCCTGTTCGGTAGGTATCCAATGTCCCGCATCCAAGGTATGGATCTCCCCGTCCGGTAACGCCGACAGCACCGCTGCGCTAACATTTGGATCGACGAAGCTGCGACTGTTGGATAATAGCGCCATGAACGGCACGTTTATCTTCTCCAGGGGCAACGGGCGAACCACCTCCAGCAGATCCGAAAGCAGATTGGCGGTGGGGATAGACCTTAGGTCATGCCATGGCGAGCCATAGCGCCGCGCCAGCCGTGTGCGACCTCCCGGCTCGGCAAGCTGCCCTCTAAAGAAATTATCAAGCTCGTACAGATCCAATGCCGCCAGATGACGCCGGTAAATCCCGCAGCGATTAACGAGACGGATCACGGCGACCGCCATCTTGACCACCGGAACAAACCGATTCATACGGCGCAACTTGCCGCTCAGTGCCTGGCGCATTACGGGTTCGATGAGGATAAGGCCAGCGGTGTGCTGCGGATAGCGGGCGGCGAACATCACCG
>CAYWIQ010000299.1:0-2841 GCA_964458405.1 uncultured Chromatiaceae bacterium | reverse complement strand
CAGAGACGCTAACCCGAGCCGGAGACTAGCTTGGACGACAAGGACATCGAAAGGCACAAGTGGGAGAGCGAGCCGCACATCGGCCCCCTGGAGGAGGACGGCGACGCGAACCAGGCTACGCCGCAGGCCGCTATCGCAAGCGGCGAGCCCATCCCCTTCGAGTTCCGCGGCAACGCCAGAGAATACTTCAAGATCTGGATCGTCAACCTGGCCTTGACCATCGCCACCGTCGGCATCTATTCGCCGTGGGCCAAGGTGCGCAACCTGCGCTACTTCTACGGCAATACCTACCTGGACGGTTCGTCGTTCGAATTCCTCGGCAGCCCCCTCGCCATCCTCAGGGGCCGCATCATCGCCGTGGTGGCCTTCGGCGCCTATTGGGTGGCCGCCAATTTCTATCCGCTGGCCAACCTGGTGTTGTTGCCGCTGTTCGCCGTGCTGTTCCCCTGGGTGTTCGTCAAGACCCTCACCTTCCGCTCGCGCAACTCCGCCTATCGCAATCTCACCTTTTCCTATTACGGCGGCTACCGGCAGATCGCCGCCGCCTACTTAGGGTTGCCGCTGCTGATGGTGGGTTCGTCCGTCGCCATCTACTACCTGTCCGGTCTCCCGATGCACCTGCCGGGTGCAGCCCCGCCGCAGTTGTCATCGGCGATGGGCATCAAGGCGAGCGTGCTGTTCGCCGTGGTGGCCTTGGTGATCGCGGTGCTGTTCCCCTATTTCTATTACCTGCAAAAGCGGGTGTTCGCCGCACCGCGCAACTTCGGCGACACCCCGTTCAGTTTTACCGCCGAGCCGCGCGACTTCTACCGGTTGGTGTTCAAACTGTCGCTGATGAGCATATTGGCGGTGATCGCCGTCGGCACGGTAATGGGCGTGGCGGGCGTATTCCATAAAGGCAAACCGGTAGCCGTGTCCCACACCATGTTCTATATGGGTTTCATCGCCGTCGCCGGCTTCGGCCTGTTCCAGCTGCTGCTGTTCGTCGCCTTCAAGACCTGGACCCGCAACCTGGTGTTAAGCGCGGTGCGCGTCGGCGAAGCCCAAATCGCCAGCCGGCTGCGGGTCATCGATGTGTTCTTTCTCTACGTCACCAACATCATCGCCGTGATCTGCACCCTGGGACTGCTCATCCCTTGGGCCAAGCTGCGATTGATGCGCTATCAAATCGGCAAGACCAGTCTGGCCTCGCCCGAGGGCACTCAACACTTCACCGGCAGCCCCGGTGAAAGCGCCAGCGCGGTGGGTGAGGAACTGGCCGACTTCTTCGATCTGGACCTGGCGATATGATCATCGAAGGCGAATACTACAACGGCCACGACACCGCCAGGAATCCCGCGACCTTCATCCTGGGCAACGCCGGCAACTTCAAGGTGATCTGGGAGGAGGGCGAACAAACCGGCAACCTGGCCGCGGCCAAGATTTCGGCGCGGCTGGGCAGCATCCCGCGCCACATCCACTTCAACAACGACGCCGAATTCACCACCAGCGACAACGACGCCGTGGACCGCGCCATCACCGCCGCCGGCATCAGCCGCAACCCGTCCTTCATTCACAGGCTGGAGCACAATCCGCTGTTCGCCGGCTCATCGCTGATCCTGCTGATCGTACTGGTGACCTGGTTCTTTAAGGTCGGGGTACCGGCGATGTCCGAGCGGGCGGTGGCCCTGATCCCGCCGCAGGTGGAACGCAGCGTGGCCCTCCACAGCTTGGAGACCTTGGACCGATTCGCCTTCAGCGCCAGCGAACTGGACGCCGATACCCAGCAACAGCTACGCGCGGAGTTCCATCAACTGCTGCGCGCCCAGGGCTACAAGCAACACATCGTACTGCTGTTCCGCAATAGCAAGCGCATCGGCCCCAACGCCTTCGCCCTGCCCGGCGGCGTCATCGTGGTCACCGACCAACTGGTCAAACTCGCCGACGACCCCCGCGAGATCATGGCGGTGCTGGGCCACGAACTGGGCCACATCGTCTACAAACACGGCATGCGCCGCATCGTCGAAAACTCCGCCGTCGCCCTGGTGATGTTCACCCTCACCAACGACGCCAACACCGTGATGCAGGCCGCCGCCGCCTTCCCGGTGATGCTCATCAACAGCAAATACTCCCGCGCCTACGAGACCCAGGCCGACCGCTACGCTCTCGGCTTCCTGCAGCGCGCCGGCATCAGCCCCGAGTATTACGCCGACATCCTGCGCAAACTGCAAAAGGCCACCCACGACAGTAACGCCCCCAGCTTTCTCGCCAGCCACCCGGCGACCGAGGAGCGCATCAAGCTGGTGGAAGGCCGCTTGAAGCAGACCGAGACCCAGCCCCACTAACCACCGATCATCCCGCGCCCCGTCATTTCGGCGAAAGCCGGAATCCAGCTTTAAAATAAGTATTAACGAAGTTGATAGGTGATTATCATGCCTGCTGAATCAGGCTCTCGACCTTTGCCTGAAAAAAGCGCTCACTCCAAAGTTGCAGACTCTGCCGCTCGGCTGCATTGAGAAAGCGCTCGACGTCTGCGGCGGCATCCCGCCAATTAATAGCCGCGACCTTTTCCTGCAGAGCATTGTGCAGCCAGGTATTGTCGATTGTAAGAGGCCGACCAGCCCACGGCCCGAACTGGAACAATGCGGCCTGCAAATGTAAAAGGTTGGGACGGACCTTTTGTGCGACATACCAGCTCAAGTCATACCAGTCGCGTCCTTTGAGATAAGGACGACAGAGTAGGGCATGGATCTTTAAAGCGAAATTGCTGCCGAGATCCTGATGGCAAACTTCGAAATCGAGCGGGAAGTCCAGATAGGAATATTCATAACCGGAACCCTTAGGCGGATTGATATCAATCTC
>CAYWIQ010000298.1:0-2866 GCA_964458405.1 uncultured Chromatiaceae bacterium | reverse complement strand
TGTTTGTTGAAGGTCTAGATAGGCTTAAATCGGCTTTGGTTCTTTTTCTATTAATGGTTTCAGCTATTCGCTGCCGGATATGGCAACCGCTACTGATTTGAAGGCCGGGGTTTTGCTGCGCGGATCAGTGTCACGTCCGGTCAATACGTTGGCTTCCGGATAGTAGGCCATGACATTGCCGTCAGCCAGATCAAAACCATGCACCCGCAGCCCGGCCATCTTGCCGTAAGCGGATTTGACTGTGACGCGTGTGTCGTCCTGTAAACCCAATCGTTGCATGTCGTTGTGAGACATCATGACCACCCAACGATCCTGGGTGCCCCGGTAACTGTCATTTTCCTCATAGATGATCGAGTTGAACTGTCCTTCGCTGCGTACGCTCATGAGCAAGAAAGGATAATCGCCATCTTTCAAGCGTTGTGACGCTCGCCAATCATGACAGAGAAAGCGACCGCGACCATCGGCGGTGTTGAATGCCGGTTGGTGCAACAGGCGCGATGCGACATGAAACTCCCGGCGCGCAACGTCTAGATCGGCAAGCGCCTCCATGCCGGGTACGGTGCGAGCGATCGCCTCACGGACGGAATGGTGCGATTGATAGGCGGCAAAATCCACCGGGCTATCCGGCAAGAGCCGCATCGCCAGATCACAGAGGATATTCACCTCGGGCCGTGCGTTGGCGAGGCGGCGAATACCGCCGTCGCTCAAACGTACGTAATTGAACATCGATTCCTGGGTGGTGGGTTGCCACTCCTCGTCGCGGGCGGTCACCGGCAGGATCACTACATCGCCGTCATCGATCCCGTGGACATGGCCCTGATTCAGGGTGGTTGTGAGGTAAAGCTTAGAGCCGATGCGATTGAGCGCCTGCGCCGCCCATTCCGAGTCGGGGGTGGCTTGGTACAGATTGCCGCCCAGCAACACCGCGGCGTCCATTGCACCGTCGTGCGCGGCGGTTAGGCTGGCCAGGGTGTCAAGGCCGGGAGTGTCCGGCAGTGTGAGGCCAAGATAGCGTTGCAGGTTCTCGAAGACATCGTGGGCCAACACCGGTTTGACGCCGATGGTGCCGATGCCCTGCACATTGCTGTGTCCGCGCAGCGGCAGCAGCCCGGCATAGCGCTTGCCGATCATGCCGCGGAGCAGGGCGAGGTTGGCGATGGCTTCGACATTGTCGACGCCGTGGCGGTGATGGGTGATGCCCATGCCCCAGGCAAACACGGCATTGTTGGCGGTGGCGTAGCGTTTGGCGACATCGACGACAGCATCCCTGCCGATGCCGGTGGTAGAGCATAGTTCTTGCCAATCGCTGTTCGCCAGTTGCCGCCGGTAGTCGCTGAAATCGCGGGTATGGGCAGAGATGAATTCGTCGTCAATGGCATCCAGTTCCACCAGCGCCTTGCCGATTGCGGTAAACAGGGCGATGTCGCTGCCGATATTGGGTTGCAGGTACGCCGATGCTATCCAGCTGCCGCCACGCATCATTGATTTGGCGCTTTTCGGTAGGGCGAAGCGGACCAGGCCGGGCTCCCTTGCCGGGTTGATCACAATCACCTCGCCGCCGCGGTCGCGGCAGGCTTGCAGCTTGTGGATAAACCGGGGGTGATTGGAGGCGGGGTTGGCGCCGATAACGAAGATCAGGTCGCAGCCGTCGAGGTCTTCGAGTTCGATGGTGGCGGTTCCGGTACCGATACTGTTCCCCAAGCCGATACTGGTGGCTTGGTGGCAGTAAAATGAGCAATTACTGACGTTATTGGTACCGAAAACCCGGGCCAGCAGCTGTAGCACAAAACCCGCCTCGTTGGATGAGCGGCCGGAGGAGTAAAAGAAAGTTCGTTCGGGTTGAGACCGTCTTAAACGCTCGGCACCGAATGCCAGCGCGCTGTCCCAGTCCGTAGGGGTGAAGTGCTGGTCGCCGCGTCGCTTGATCAGAGGGGTGTCGAGGCGGCCGAGGGTTTCCATCTCGCGGGCGCTGAGTTTTTGGAACTCGTCTAGCGAGTGGTCGAACACCTCCAGCGGGATCGGCGCCTGAATGTCGGTGGATTGGGCCTGAACGCTCTTATTGCAGACGGACGGATATTCGTCCAACTCGTTGGTCATGCCGCCGTGCTGCCCACCCATACCCAAGCCGCAGGACTTGCAGGTATTATGACTGGTCAGCGCCTTGGCGCTGTTGAGCAGGCCAATGCGGCGTACCGTATTGAGGGTATAGAGTATCTTTTTCGGTCCGCCGCCGATAATTGAATTGCCGGGCTTAGCGCTCATTTTTTGGCTCTCACCAACCTATAACGGGGGTGGCAAACCGTGCCGAACGACCAACTACCACATAGCCTACATTAGGTGGTGGCGCTGGCCAACAGTCGTTTCCTTACGGTATTTTATTCCAGTTGGAACAGCAAAAAGGCATAGGGCTTGGAAGCGTGGCGGATTTATTCTCTATGATAATCATGACTTAAATATATCTGACAACATTTATGTGGGGCGCTTTGCTGGCAACCCGGTCGAGCCTACATCAATGACTGAACCCGATATGGAGCAGGCAATGGGCGATGTGATTCGTTTCAAAAAAACTTCATTGCAAGAGAAGCATAAGGGTAAGACTCTTTGTAAAAGTGGTTTTCATAAATGGGAAATTGTTCAGGAAAAGCAGTTTGACGTGAAGCAGGGCAGGTTGGTGACATATGAGAAGTGTAAGCGCTGTGGTATGACACGAGTCAAAACAAGTTAATAAAGAAGGTCAGGAGCCGAAGAGTAACTGTGAACGGGTTGGAGATATTTACAAAGTAGAGCGAGGTCGCTCGATATCCATGTGGATTACCATTGACGGTGTTTTCCCGGAAGGGCACTCAATGTTTTGAATGATGTTGTA
>CAYWIQ010000297.1:0-2869 GCA_964458405.1 uncultured Chromatiaceae bacterium | reverse complement strand
ATCTGGCGGTGCCGCGAGGGATGATTACCAGGGTATCTCGGTGCCGTTGTAGCGATAGAAGCGGCCGTTGTCGGTCGACCTGAATCGTTCCGCGATGGCGCGCATACCATTGACGCTCTGGACGGCGGTAATCTGTGCGCCCGGGCCCCCCATGCGGGTTTGTACCCAGCCGGGATGCAGCAATAACAGACCGGCCCCGCGGGAACGTAGTTCCAGGGACAGACCCTTCATCGCAGCATTCAGTGCGGCCTTGCTGGAGCGATAATAATAACTCCCGGGACTGCTGATCTCGGCGATGCTGCCCATATGGCTGGTAATAGCAACGACCAGACGGCGTTCACTGCGTACTACATGAGGGGTAAAGGCCTCCGTAACCCGCACCGGTCCGAGGGTGTTTACCAACAAGGTGTACAGCCAATCGTCGTATGAGAGCACTCCACCCGCCGTGTCCTCGTACTTCTCTAAATATATGCCGGCATTATTGACCAGGATATCGATAGGCTCGTTTCTCAACTCGGCTGCGAGTCCTTGGACCTCATCCTGGCGGGTGACGTCGAGTCGGTGGACGGTGAGTCTCGGATGCTTATCAGCGAGTTTGTTCAGCTCGGTAGCTTCGGATGGGTGTCGGCAAGTGGCATATACACGCCAATCTTCCTGGGCATATTGGCGAGTCCATTCCAGGCCCAAACCGCGATTGCTTCCGGTAATGAGGATGCTAGGCATAGCGTCTCCTTTATGAAAAGCGGGAGATCCACAATGAGAATATCATTAGATGATTAGAGGGCGAGCCATAGAAACAGTTTGGCCTGAGCGGCTTGGCATGACCGATGGTAAAGATCATTTCCGCATGGAGTACATGATTATCACCTTAGCGAGTGAGTGCCAATCCAATGCCGCGCGGGTCGCTGGCGGCCGTGGCACGCTGATGAACCTTATCCCACATCACCAGCTGCATATTACCGTAACTGTGTTTCAACGCGCGCAGGTGATGGCCTCGCTTCTCCAGAGAGTCGATGACGGTGGGAGAGAAGGCGTCCGGTTCGTATTGGATGACGTCGGGAAGAAATTGATGGTGGAAGCGTTTGACCGCCACCGCCGACTTGGCATCGCCGCCCGCAGCGATGTCCAGGGTGGCCAATAGCACCATAGTGATGATCCGGGAGCCGCCGGGCGTGCCGAGGATTACCACCTTGTCTTTGTCCTCGAGGAAGGTCGGCGTCATGCTCGACAACGGTCGTTTACCCGGAGCGATGGCGTTGGCGGTGCCGCCCACCAGACCATAGACGTTTGGGGTATTGGGTTTGGCGGAGAAGTCATCCATTTCATCGTTGAGTATCACGCCGGTTCCCGCGGGCATAAAGCAGGAACCAAACGGATAGTTGACACTTAGTGTAGCCGCGACGCGATTGCCGTCCTTGTCCAATATCGAGAAATGCGTCGTGTCGGGGCCTTGCGGATGGGCGGCGACGCCGGGCAGGGCGCTGCTGAGGGTCGCCTTGTCGAGGCGGATGGAGGCCCTTAATCCTGCGGCGTACAAGGGGCTGGTGAGTTGCTCCAGCGGCATTTTGACAAAATCCGGATCGCCGAGGTATTCGGCGCGATCCCGATAGGCGCGGCGCATGGCCTCCACAATCACGTGGGTGCGGGTGGCCGCATCCATAGCCTTGAGGTTGTAACCGCTGAGGATGTTGAGCATGGTGAGCAGCACCACACCACCGGAGGAGGGTGGTGGTACTGAGGTAATGCGCAACCCGTGATAGTTGCCGGTAAGTGGAGTACGTTCAATCACGCGGTAATCCGCCAGGTCTTTTTTAGTCCAGATACCACCGGCGGCCCGCACGCCGTCGACCAATTGTTCCGCGACCTTGCCCGCGTAAAAACCGTCTTTCCCTTGTTCGGCCAGGCGCGTCAGGGTATCCGCCAATTCCGGTTGCTTGATGAGGTAACCCAGGGGCGGGATCTGGTTGTCATGGAGAAACACCGCCGCCGCGGCCGGCGAGGCGCGCAGCAGGTTTAGGCGGAATCTGGCGGCCCGCCGAAAATGCTTATCAACGGGAAAGCCATCCCGAGCGAGACGAATGGCCGGTGCCAGATCCTTGGCCAGGGACAGACGGCCGTAGCGTTGAGCTATGTGCACCAAGGCGGCGGGTTCGCCGGGAATGCCGGCGGCGAGGGGACCGTCCACCGACAGGTGGGGAATCACCTCGCCATGTTTATCGAGGTACATGTCTTTATTAGCTGACAGCGGTGCCCGTTCCCGACCGTCGACCATGACCTCAAACCCGTCGTGGGCAATATGTAGCAACCAAAAGCCCCCGCCACCCAAGCCGGAACTGGTGGGCTCCACTACTGCCAAGGCGGCACTGACCGCGACGGCGGCATCGAAGGCGTTGCCGCCGGCGGAGAGGATTTCCATGCCTGCACGGGTTGCCAAGGGATGGGCACTGGCAATAGCGGAGTGGGGGGCATCGGCCGCCGAAGCCGCAGTGGAGCAAAAGCCGAAACTAAAAAATAGTAGCGTTACTGCGATCGAGATACGTTGCAAATTCACCTGGATGCTTCCAACGTCATGAAGTTGCATGATGATATCATGGGAGGCTCAACTAATGGATGAGCCGGATGTGCTCGATGTAAGGCGATTAACCAGGCATGTTTTGATGTCCCGTGCCGGGCAAAATGGGTTAGAAAAGATAGTACAGGCTGTAGTAGACTACGCGGTCCCCGATTGCCGTCGAGACGCGCGGCAAAAGTCGGAGAGATGCGCCGCGGCGCCGTGTTATGGTGGCCCGGGTCGGTCTTCCCGCGACGATACGTTGTGAACCCCGTCAGGCCCGGAAGGGAGCAGCGGCAGCAGCGGATTCGGGCGCCG
>CAYWIQ010000296.1:0-2888 GCA_964458405.1 uncultured Chromatiaceae bacterium | reverse complement strand
CCGCCATCAACCGCGCCCTCTACCGCGGGGATCTCCCTCCCCAGGACACGCCCTTAGGCGGAAACATCGGCATCCACGGCATAGGCCACGGCAGTCGTTTCGTCCATGAAACCACTAATTGGACGGAAGGCTGCATCGCCCTCACCAATGAACAAATCGATAAATTGGCCCACTGGATCACCCTCGGCACCAAGGTCGTGATCTACTAACACCCGCTTCACACCAAGACCACTGTGAGATACACCAGGTAGAGCACGCCGTTGACCATAGTGTGCCACACCTGCAAACCGCCGCGGCTGATTACATAGCGCAGCCATAAGGCCCCGGCCAGGGTGATGATGACCCCGGCGAACACCTCATGGCGCGGTTCCCAGGGAGTCAGCATCACCCCGATCGCCGGCAATAAGGACCCTTGAAACACCATGGCCCCGGTCAGGTTGCCGAACGCGAGGGTGTCCTTGCGACGGCGTATCCACAGCACACTGTTAACCTTCTCCGGGAGTTCGGTGGCGATAGGCACCACCAGCAGAGACACCAACAGGGCCGACACCCCGAACGCCGTCGCCAGGTGTTCGACACCGAAGATAAAGCCTTTGGCGCCCGCAATCAGCAGTATCACCCCGAGGGCGATCTGCAGCACCACCACAAACAGATTATTGGGAAGACCCACGCGGTTCAGCAGCATGAGATTACCGGCCTCCGTGCCGTGGCCGTCTTGCACCAGCTGCTCCGAGGCGCGCAGCGTCAACATGATATAAACGAAATAGCTCAGTACCAGTACCGAGCTGATGGCCACGCGCACCACAGCGAGATGATGCGGCACAAACAAGGCCAGGGTCGCCGCGCCGAAGGCCACCAGGAAAAAATTGAGGTCGCGACGGATGCCGGTGATTTCCGGCGTAAACTCGCCACGCGGCCCGCGCTGACGTATGGTCGCGATCGCCAGCAAACCCATGGCCAGGGTCACCAGCATCAAGGGCGCACCCAGGATTGCGCCGACACCGATCTCTTCGTTGATAGCTTGATTCTCGGTGCCGGCGAATAACGCAATCAGCGGCACCATAGTTTCCGGCATGGCGGTACCCACCGCGGCGAACAGGGAACCGGTGACACCCTCGGAAATCTTCAAGCGTTCGCCCAAATGCTCCAGGGCGTTGACGAAAATCTCGGATGCCGCCAGGATCACCAGCAGCATCGCCACTATCAATAGAAAATACATCCCGCTTCCTTGTTAATACGCTTCATTCCCCAGTACGGCAAACCGTCCGGACCCTGCCGATGATAGCCTCAGCTTAACCCGGGCGCGGGCGACATAGATTACCGTGAATTAGCGTAGCGGGCACGGTGTTCGCTGCAACGCCGGCCGCTAGCAATAGGGATTAATCAACGGAGACCGGGAAGCAGGGGCGGGACCACACCCGTGGCCGAATATTTGACCCGGCCATCGGGGCCCGGGGTGCCGAACAATTGTAAACCCTGGGTAACGAGGGATTGTTTGGGATCGCGTGAAGCGAAGGTGGCGGTGAATTGATATTGGCCGTTGGCAGTCAGTTTCAAGAGGCCCTGGGCTTGCACCGCACCGCCATGATCCAACAAGGTACCGCTGACACCCTCCGCGGTAGTTTTGAGATCAAGGGCAAACGCTCCCAGGTCCACCGCCACCGGTTTACGCACTGCCGCCTTCTCCCAGGCGATGCTGCCGGTAGCCGCAGTCACTCGTCCCTTTTGCAGCGTCAGCGCGGACATCTGCACCGCCAGTTTACCCCCCAGCTCGGCGCCGGGCAGACGCAGCAAAGGGGTCAAGCGCTCAGCGGGTAACTCCAAGTCGACATCATCGGCATGCCAGGTACCGGTGAAGCTGCGCGCCAGCACCAGGTTTCCCGGTGCGGCCGCGTATTTAAATTGCAGGGCGACCTCCAGCCTGCCCCACAGCAAGCTCAAGGGATGCAGATCCCAGTGCAGGTTTTCCAGTTGCAGATTCCCCGACTTCACCGCCGTAGCGCGACCTTCCCAAATCGTGCCCTGCACACCGTACAAGGTCCAGCCTACCAGACGAGACTGCAACCAATGGCTATAGATCCAAGCTGCCGGCAAGCTTGCCGCCACAAAGATCGCGTACATCACCACGCCGAGCAGGACATATTTCACTGCCTTGTTCACGGCCCGCTCCTTTTGAGGGTAATGCGGGCATTTACCCGACCGCTGTCGGCCTGGCGGTCGATGGACAGGTCGGCGACGCTCACGCCAGAGCTACGCTGCAGACTGCCCAACCAGGTCATCATGTCATCAAAGGATACTTGCTCCAGGCTAACGCGCACCAATTCCTGGCCGTCGGGTTCGATACGCTTCACCGCCGGGCCCAATTGCGATTGCTTGGCGGTCTGATCCACCACCGCCAACAGGGAGCGATGGTCAGCGGCGGCCCCGGCCGCACCCCGCAATTGATTGACCTCGGCGGCCGACTGTTGCATCCATTGCTTGAGGGCCTGTTGTTCTTCCACGGATTGCTGCAAACGGGTGACCGAAGAGGCCAGCGGACTCCAGGCCACGGCATAGACCAAGGCCAGGACTACCACCGCGGCGGCGATGCTTACCATGGCGCGCTCCCGCGGCGCCAAACTAGTGAACCATTCCTTCACGTCCGCCCTCCTTTGATCTGCAGACGGGCTTCCACTCGATTATTGCGCGCCGTGGCGGATTGAATCTCCACGGACATGCGGGTATCGCTGCTCAAGCGATCCTTGAGCTGTTCGAGGCGTTGCAGATCGGAGATCATCAAGGCGATATTCAACTCCCCGTCCTTATAGCTGAGGCGATCGATCTCCACTCCGCCAAGATCGGCGGCCGGCGCGCTCACCGCGGCAAGGATCTTCAAAAACCCACCCACA
>CAYWIQ010000295.1:0-2951 GCA_964458405.1 uncultured Chromatiaceae bacterium | reverse complement strand
CGGAAATACCCGCGGCTTTTGGCAGCTATCCGCGATCTCCATGATCGATACCAAGACAACGACGATCATCAAGCACTGTTTACCGAATTATTGTCCGCTGTGCTCGACATAACCGGCAGCCCGTTCGGAAGTGCCGGCGAGATCCTTAAGGACAATGACGGCACAGCGCGCTTTCAGGCTATAGTCGACGTTCTTCCTGAAGAGGCGTCTCCACTGCGGTTTGAAAGCTTAATCGGTCAAGTGGTCAACCGCAGACGCGTATACCTCACAAACAAGGCCCGGTCCGCCTCGCGTCGCACAGTGAAGGCGGCCTTTCCCGATAACTTTTTCGGTTTACCCATTCGCTGTGGTGACGAGCTAGTCGCCGTCATCGCGGTCGCCGGACGTCCCAACGGTTACGACAAGACATTCTCCGTCTTTCTCGATCCTTTGTTGTGCAGCGCGGCCACCTTGATCAAGGCACAGCGTGAGCGGCGACAGCGCCAAGATGTGAATCACAAACTGCAGCAAGTACGGGCGGAACGAAAGACCATCGAAACGGCGCTGCGCCGTATCGCCGAAGCCGTATCGACCGTAACCGGGGCGAAATACTTCCACTCGTTGGTAACGCAGTTAAGTAAGGTGCTTAAGGTAGACGCCGCCTTTATCGGCGTTGTCAGTAATGACGACAAGGACTCCCTAGATATCGTCGCCCTCTGTGATCGCGGCAAGATAGTGGACGGCATAAAATATTCCCTGCGGGATACGCCATGTAAGAAAATCATTGCCTCCGGTAGTCGCCACTTTTTTTCCGGCATGGGCCGTAAATTCCCCGATGATGGCCTGGTGCGCGAACGCGGTTGGAACAACTGTCTGGGTGTCCCGCTGCACAACACTACGGGCCATGTGCTGGGGGTAGTGGTGATAGCCGATCGCAAAGCGATTTCCAACCGCCAATCCACCGAGGCCATCCTGCAAATATGCGCCTCGCGGGTCGCGGCGGAATTACTCCACCAAGACGCCGAAGAAAAAACCAACAAGCTGTCCCATGCCCTGGAGCAGACCGCCGACTCCATTACCATCACCGATACCAAAGGCGTCATCGAATACATCAATCCGGCGTTCACCGCCATGACCGGTTTCAGCGCCCGGGAAGCGGTGGGACGCTATCCAAGCATTGTTAAATCAGACCGCCATGAAGCGGACTTCTATCGCCAGTTATGGGATTCTCTGCAAAAAGGCCGGGCGTTTTGCGACGTGTTCATCAATCGCAAAAAGTGCGGTGAATTGTATTACGAAGAGAAGACCATCACTCCGCTCAAAGACGCGCAAGGTCAAATCACCCATTATATTTCCACCGGCAAGGACATCACCGAGCGCATGCAGACCCAGGAGCGCTTGCATTATCTTTCCTATCATGACGTCCTGACGGAATTGCCAAACCGCATGCTGTTTCTGGAATGGCTCAATCACGCCCTGGCCGTAGACGGCAGCGGTAGGATTAAATTGGCGGTGATATGCATAGACGTCGATCGGTTTAAGATCATCAACGACACCCTGGGTCACGACAGCGGCGATCGGGTATTGTTGGCGCTGGCGAAGCTGCTTAAGGACTGCATGGGCAAGGGCGATACCGTGGCGCGGCTGGGCGGAGATGAATTCGGCGTGTTAGTGGAGCATGTCGCTTCCCCCAGCAACATCATGACCAAGATCAACAAGATTCTCGAAAGGCTGTCCCACCCGCTGCACATCGACAGTCATGATCTCTATATCACCATCAGCATGGGCATCGCCCTGGCACCGGACGATGGCGCCGATGCCGTCACCTTGCTCAAGAACGCCGACGCCGCCTTGAATCGCGCCAAGGAGCAAGGCCGCCATACCTATCAGTTTTATTCCGCCGAACTGAGCGACAAGGCCTCCAAGCGCCTCAATCTCGAGACCAATCTCTACCGCGCCATTGAGCGCCAGGAATTCCATCTGTGTTATCAGCCCCAGGTGGATCTGGTGACCGGACGGGTGATGGGCTTGGAGGCCTTGTTGCGCTGGCGCCATCCCGAGATCGGGTTAATCAACCCGCTGGAATTCATTCCCCTGCTGGAGGACACCGGCCTGATCATTCCGGTGGGCGAATGGGTGCTGCGTGCCGCCTGCAACGAAGCGGCACGCTGGCAAAGTATCACCGACATACCGTTACGCCTGTCGGTCAACCTCTCCGGCCGCCAATTCAACGACCCCGCCTTGCACAAGACCGTGAGCGGCATTCTCACCGAGACCGGGCTGTCGCCGTCGCAATTGGAATTGGAGATCACCGAAAGCGTTCTGATGCAGAATGACCAGGCATCCATGTCCAACCTCGACGCCTTGCAGCGCTTACGGATCCGTATCGCCATCGACGATTTCGGCACCGGCTATTCGTCGCTGAGTTATCTCAAGCGTTTCCCGGTGGACACGCTCAAGATCGACCGCTCCTTCATCCGCGACCTCATCAGTAATCCCGATGACGAGACCATCATCAAGGCCATCATCGCCATGGCCCGTTCGCTGCAAGTGGATATCATCGCCGAAGGGGTGGAGACCCATGGCCAATTGGAGTTTCTGCGCAGCAGTGGCTGCCAATCGGCGCAAGGTTTCCTACTCAGCGAACCGTTCATGGCCGACGAGCTGCCGCGCTTTCTGGAACAACCCCTACACTTCGCCTAGGCCGGCATCATGGTCGGCGGCCTCGCCACATCGAAGCAAAACCTATATATACATTCAATTCTTCTGCGATAAATATGATCTATTCCTTGTTATCAGTACCCACTCAATTCAGCCGCATGCCCCATCTCTACTGACCCAAGCTATTCGTCCCTCCAAGTCCGAAGCTTCTCTGACGCCGGTATGCCGACCCTAACTTGCTCCCTTGCATGAACTTTAACGAGGTTTTATTCAATCATTGCCCTGCTGCTCATTCAGCTTTTATTCAGGTA
>CAYWIQ010000294.1:0-2960 GCA_964458405.1 uncultured Chromatiaceae bacterium | reverse complement strand
ACCACCGGTCCGATATCCGGCACGGCCTGCAAGGCCTCGACATCGGCCGCGGCGATATCATCAAGCTCGCCGAAGTGCAGAGCCAAGGCCTGGGCCGTGGCCTCGCCCACCTCGCGGATCCCCAGCGCATAAAGAAAGCGTGCCAGCGTCGTCTTCTTGCTCTTGTCCAGGGCGCTCAACAGATTCTCCGCCGACTTCGCGCCCATCCGTTCCAGCTCGGCGACCTGTTCGACATTAAGCTCATAAAGATCGGCGACGTCCTTGATCAGACCTTGTTCCACCAGTTGCTCCACCAGTTTGTCGCCCAATCCTTCAATATCCAGCGCGCGGCGCGAAGCGAAATGACGGATCGCCTCCTTGCGCTGTGCCGCGCAATACAACCCGCCGCTGCACCGCGCCGCCGCCTCGCCCTCCACCCGCACCACCTCCGAGCCGCAGATCGGGCAGTGCTTGGGCAGATGAAATATCTTGGTTTTGTCCGGGCGGTGTTCCTTTACCACACTCACCACCTCGGGGATCACGTCACCGGCGCGGCGCACGATCACCGTGTCGCCGACTCGCACGTCCTTGCGGTGCACTTCATCTTCGTTGTGCAAAGTGGCGTTGGATACGGTGACGCCGGCGACGGCCACCGGGTCAAGGCGAGCCACCGGCGTCAAGGCGCCGGTACGACCCACCTGCACCTGGATATCCAGCACCTTGGTCATCACCTCCTCGGCGGGAAACTTATGGGCCACCGCCCAGCGCGGGGCGCGCGCCACGAAACCCAGTTGGCGCTGTTGGCCCAGACTGTCTACCTTGTACACCACTCCGTCGATCTCGTAACCCAGCACCTCGCGCTTGGCGGCCATTTTGGAGAAATAGTCCAAACAACCCTCAGTACCCGTCACCAAAGACCTTTCGGGCGATACCCGCAACCCCCAGTCCTGAAGTTGTTCCAAGATAGCGCTGTGATATTCAGCCAGGCTGCCGCCTTCCACCTGACCCACGCCGTAACAACAGATTTCCAAAGGACGTTGCGCGGTGATGCGCGAATCCAACTGGCGGAGGCTGCCGGCCGCGGCATTGCGCGGATTGGCGAAGATCTTTTCGCCCTTTTGCTCCTGCCGTTCATTCAATTCGCGGAAACCTTTTTTAGTCATATAGACTTCGCCGCGGACTTCCAGGGTTTGGGGATACCCCTTGCCCCGCAAGCGCAATGGCACGCTGGCGATGGTGCGTACGTTCTGGGTGATGTCCTCACCGGTATAACCGTCGCCGCGGGTGGCCGCTTTCGTCAGTGCACCGTCCACGTACAGCAGGCTCACCGCCAGACCATCCAATTTGGGCTCGGCGGCATAGCGCACCTCGTCCTTCTCGAGACCTTCACGCACCCGCCGGTCGAAGGCGCGCACCTCGTCCTCGGAAAAGGCATTGTCCAGGGACAGCATGGGTATGACGTGCTTGACCTCGCCGAACGCGGCCAGCGGTGCCGCGCCCACCCGCTGGGTCGGCGAATCGGGCGTGATCAGGGCGGGGTGATCGTGTTCTAGCTGCTGAAGCTCTCGGAACAGCTTGTCGAACTCCACATCCGGAATCTCCGGATCATCGAGCACATAGTAACGGTAGTTGTGGTAAGCGATCAGGTCGCGCAAGGCCACGGCGCGCTGTGCGACCTGCTTCGGAACGGATTCTTCGTGCTTGCTCTTGCTCATGACGGGATATAATAGCCGGGAAAGCGGCAAATACTAGCAACTAATCCGGGCTGAGGCGAACCACGTCATTACTCCTGGATGAGCACCCGGCTACCTCTATCTTAGGAAGCAGCATGAATCCTCAATCCGTCATAGACTTCTGGTTTCGCGAGATCGAACCGCGCCAGTGGTTCGCCAAGGACAGCGCCTTCGACGGCCTCATCGCGCAACGTTTCAAAGACGTTTACGGCAGTGCGCTGAAGTGCGAATTATT
The DNA here is from genome assembly GCA_964458405.1 of uncultured Chromatiaceae bacterium. Classification (GTDB taxonomy): domain Bacteria; phylum Pseudomonadota; class Gammaproteobacteria; order DRLM01; family DRLM01; genus JARRQJ01. The sequence goes on along the minus strand of CAYWIQ010000294.1, from coordinate 1,013 downwards.
CCCGTGGCGCGACACCGCCGAAGGCCGGTTAGCGGAGATCATCGTCCTGGATCAATTCTCGCGCAACATCCATCGCGACTCGCCCCTCGCCTTCGCCGCCGATCCGCTGGCCCTGGCCTTGGCCCAGGAAGCGGTGCGGGTCCAGGCCCAGCGCGAACTGTCTGTCCAACAAAGGCTCTTTCTTTACATGCCGTTCATGCACAGCGAATCGCCGCTGATTCACGAGCAGGCTGTGGTATTGTTCGGCGAACCGGGACTGGAAAAAAATTTGGAATTCGAATTAAAACACAAGGCCATCATCGATCGCTTCGGCCGCTACCCCCATCGCAACGCGGTACTGGGCCGCGACTCGACCCCAGCTGAACAGGCATTTCTCGAGACGCCGGGCTCCTCGTTTTAAGTCAAATAGAATTCAATCTCTTCCGAGCAGATGCGGGCTGAAATGGGCTGTTGATAAAAAACAACGGCCGCGCACCCGATCTGCATCGAGTGCGCGGCCGTCGAGCGGGTTTATTGTACCCAGTAATTGATTACATCGGCAGGCCGCTTTTCGGAGCCTATTTGCTGCTGGTAGACAAACATGCCGAAACTGTAGGCCTTGTCGAGGCTGAACGTTGCCGGCGGCATGTCGCCCACCGTCCCGGTGTATGTGACACCCGAGCCGATGGAGAAACCCAGCGAGGCCTCGGTGGTGCCGCCCACGGTCACACCCTGGGATTCGCCGACCGTGAAACCGAACAGTTCGCCTTCTTCCGTCGTTTTAACGGTGGTTTCATAATGCAAGCCTAATGTGGTCGTCAGGCCTGCCACCTGACTTTCCGAAATCGATACCGACTGGTTGCCCTCACTGGCGCCGATGTCCTTCGGGCCGATGCGCTTGGCATTCGCATATCCCAGCATCTGCGAGTAGGTCGGGTAAGATTTGGGCACTCCGATGCTATGACTGAGCACACTGCTATCGATCTTGTCGCCAATACCTACCAGACTGTCGTTATAGAATTGACGGTCGATCT
>CAYWIQ010000293.1:2572-2964 GCA_964458405.1 uncultured Chromatiaceae bacterium | reverse complement strand
AATGCCGTGATATGCGCACCAGCGGCACGCGTACTACGCTGCCGTGACCGTCGAGTTCGGGCTGCAGCGTTACATGCTCGATATCGAAGCGCTCATGGATGAGTTCGCGTAATTTCGTCAAGGTGTCTTCCCAGCAACTCATGTCGGGAATGACGATATGCGCGGATAAGATCACTTTGCCCGAAGACAGGGTCCAGATGTGCAGGTCGTGAACGGAGTTCACGCCTTGCACCGTTGCCATGGCCTGCCCCACTTCGCGCAAATCGAGATTAAGCGGCACGCCTTCCATGATGACATGCAAGGCCTCGCGCAATAGGCGCAGGGCTGAATACAGGATCAATGCGCAAATCAACAGCGAGTTGCTTAAGCTGCCGACCATCAACGGCAAGATG
>CAYWIQ010000293.1:0-2562 GCA_964458405.1 uncultured Chromatiaceae bacterium | reverse complement strand
AGGGCCGAATACAGGATTAAGGCGCAAATCACCAGCGAGAGTATGGGGTCGATGGGGGTCCATCCGGTGAAGTAGATCACCGCGCCTGCGGTCAAGGCAGCCACAGAGCCGAGCAGATCGCCCATGACATGCATCAGCGCGGCGCGGGTGTTGAGAGTGTGTTCGCCGCGGCTGAGCAGCCATGCCACGCCGATATTGATCAGCAGACCGGCGAAGGCGACCCCCATCACTGTTTCGCCCGCCACCGGCGTCGGTGATTGAAGGCGGATGATAGCGGCAATGGCGATGGCCACCACCACGGCGACCATCAATAGACTGTTGACGACAGCCGCCACAACTTCCGCCCGTCCCAGTCCGTAGGAATGGCGGGTTGACGGCGGCTGTTTGGCGACCCAGGCCGCCAGCGCCGCGAAACCCAGGGCCGTGGCATCGGAGATCATATGTCCCGCGTCACCGAACAGCGCCAGTGAGCCGGCCCACCAGCCCCCCACGCCCTCGACGAGGGCGAAGCCCGCGGTCAGGGCGAAACTCCAGATCAGGCTCCGGCCGTTGCGCGGGGTATGATGATGATGGTGGTGGTGTTCGGCCATGGTGTGCTCATGATAGGGAGGGGGGCTGCAATAAGACAAGGGTAGGTTAACAGGGGCGGGTTTGCCGGATGTAATATTCAATCGACGCTAAAAAGTAGATAATACAAAATAACCGTATCAGGCATGTGGTCGAAGCCGGATGACAACCCAAGGAAGAAAGGAGCCTCCATCATGGCAGGTTTAACCCAAAAGCAAATTTCGGAGTTGCAGCGCCGCTTGCGGCAACGCCACACGGAACTGCGTACTGAGATCCGAGGCGAACTACTGGCGGCTGATGATATGCGTTATGCCGATCTTGCCGGGAGAGTGCACGACAGTGGCGAGGAATCGGTGGCGGACTTGCTCTCCGATTTAGATGTGGCGCGCATAGATAGGCAAGTGAATGAGATCCGCAGTATCGAGGCGGCGCTGCGGCGTATCGATATGGGTGTCTACGGCGTGTGCAGCGAGTGTGACGGCGACATCACTTATGAGCGGCTCCAAAGCCAACCCGTGGCCGAACGCTGTGTGATCTGTCAGGAACAGCATGAAAGATCTTACGCCCATGAGGGCACGCCCAGCCTGTAGCCGAAACCCTCGGCCGAGATAGAACCCCCGGGCCGAGGGTTAATCCGACTACGCTGAATTCCGGAAATGACCGGGCCCTAGAAGCCGGGTTTTTTCGGTGCCTCGTTATAGCGAGTGACGCTGGCGACGATCTCAGCCTTGGCTTCCTCCATGCCGGCCCAGCCTTCCACCTTCACCCATTTGCCGTTTTCCAGGTCCTTGTAGTGCTCGAAGAAGTGCGAGATCTGCGCCAGCAATGATGGCGGCAGGTCATCGGTGCTCTTGCAGTCTTTATAGAGGACCGACAACTTGTCCACGGGCACCGCGATCAACTTGGCGTCCACCCCCGCCTCGTCGCTCATGTTGAGCACGCCCAGAGGTCGGCAGCGAATCACTGAGCCGCTGATCAAAGGCAGCGGCGTGACCACCAGCACGTCCACCGGATCACCGTCTTCGCTCAGGGTGTGGGGGATGTAACCGTAGTTGCAGGGATAAAACATGGCGGTGCTCATGAAACGATCCACGAACATGGCGCCGGTCTCTTTGTCTACTTCGTACTTTACCGGATCGCTGTGCGACGGGATCTCGATGATGACGTTGATGTCGTGAGGGACATCACGGCCGGGGCTGACTTTGTCCAGGCTCATGGCTGAATTCTCCTTAGGTCCTAAAAAAAGGCGGCAAGTATACCATGGTGCCGGGGCGGGAGAGTGGAGGCCGGGGTTACGGCGGCGGGATTTGCGCCCGGCCAAGGATTCTCCTATGCTCGGCATTGGCTGATTGATCCGGCTGCAGCACTCTGGCCCATTCTAGGGGGAGGGAGTCATGGCGTATCTGCACGCGCTACCGCCTTTGCTTGGCGTCTTGGGATTGTTGATCGCGTTTTATCTCTATTATCTGGTGAAGAAGAATCCCGGCGGGGAGGGCAAGGTCGCCGAGATCGCCGCCGCCATTCACGACGGCGCCATGGTCTTCATGCGCCGCGAGTATTCGGTGCTGGCGGTGTTCGTGGTAGTGGTCGCTGGGCTGCTCACGATCGCTTTGGGGCTGGAGACGGCGGGTGCCTTCGTACTGGGCGCCTTCTGTTCGGCCGCCGCAGGCTTGATTGGCATGTCGACCGCTACCCGTGCCAATGTACGTACCACTATCGCGGCTCATAACCAGGGCGCGGCGGCGGCCTTGTCAGTAGCCTTTTTCGGCGGCTCTATTATGGGTCTGACGGTGGCGTCGGTGGGATTGATGGGCTTGGGCGTCCTGTATTTGCTGTTCGGCGGCGACCCCGCCACTGCCCATGTCATTCATGGTTTCGGCATGGGCGCCTCCAGCGTCGCGCTGTTTTCCCGGGTAGGCGGCGGTATCTATACCAAGAGCGCCGATGTGGGTGCGGACCTGGTGGGCAAGGTGGAGGCCGGCATCCCCGAGGACG
>CAYWIQ010000292.1:0-2968 GCA_964458405.1 uncultured Chromatiaceae bacterium | reverse complement strand
GGCCCGAAGCGCGGCCTGCTTCTCCAAGTCCAGGTGCGCCAGGGCCCAGTGCAGTCTGTTCCGGCGGCGGGCGCCGTGCAGTCCGTAAAGTCCGGCCTGCAATTCCAGGTTCTCCGCCACCGTGAGATCGTCGTACAGAGCGAAGCGCTGCGCCACATAACCGATGCGGCCGCGCGCCCGCCGCGCATGATGCACCATATCGATTCCAGCGATCCGAATCTCGCCTGCGCTGGGCGGTAAAGTGCCGCATAACATGCGAATGGCGGTGGTCTTCCCGGCGCCGTTTGCACCGAGCAAACCGAACACTTCTCCCTTGTTGATACTGACATCGATGGCACTCACCGCCACAAAATTGCCGAAGCATCGCGTCAAGCCCCGTGCCGTGATCACCGGCCCGTCGGCGGCTGCATTTAATGCCTCAGGCTGCGCGCTCATCCGCACCCCCCTCCTGCAATGCCAAATCACGCAGTGCGGTATCATGAAGAGAAGGGAGCGTCGCCTGCACCTGCAGGTCGGACGACAAGTCGGCTACCGCCTGAGTAAAGCCTGGCACATTAGAAGCGTCCTCCAACCACACATGGAGACGCGGCCCTACTGCAAACACCAGGTGCACACCGGGGAGATCGCGCATGCGCTCACGATAATCGCGAATAGCCGGCCCCGAGATGTTGAGCAATTGCATCTTGCCGGGATCGGCCAGCTGCGACGGTACGCCCTGCCGAATCAAACGGCCGCCCTGCAGCAGAGCGACCCGGTCGCAACGTTCCGCCTCGTCCATATTGGCGGTGGAATAGAGGATCGCCACACCTTCCGCACGCACCCCATCCAACAATTGCCAAAAGGCCCGGCGCGATACCGGATCGACACCGGTGGTCGGCTCGTCGAGAAACATCATGCGCGGCTCACTCACCAGGGCGCACGATAAGGCCAGCTTCTGCATCATGCCGCCGGACAATTGCCCGACACGGCGCGCCTCGAAACCCGCCAGCCCGGTACGCGCTAGTAGATCCGCGATGCGCCGTTGCGCCCCAGCCCGGGACAGGCCGTGAAGATCGGCGAAAAATTCCAGGTTCTCTGCGACCGACAGATCTTGATAAAGACCGAAACCCTGCGGCATATAGGCGATGTCGTTGCGTAAGGCGGGATCGGAGGGCGACTTGCCCAACAGCATCACGGTGCCGGCGCTCGCCTGCAGCTGACCGACACCGATCCGCAACAGCGTCGTCTTGCCCGCGCCGTCGGCCCCCACCAGGCCGACGATCTCACCAGCGGCGACTGTAATATCGATACCCTGCAGTACCCGCTTATCGCCGTAGGCAAAATGCAGGGCGGCGCTTGTGAAGACCGCATCACTCATCACGAGGTGGCGGGGGTGAGGGTAACATCGGCGGGCATGCCGATCTTGAGCACGCCGTCGGGATTGGCCACCTCCACCTTGACCCGGTACACCTGATCGACGCGCAGCTCTCTGGTTTCCACGGTCTTGGGCGTGAACTCCGCCTCGGGTGAGATGAACGCCACCCGCCCCTTGAATAACTGCCCGGGGAGTCCGTCCACCCGCACTTCCGCCGCCTGGCCGAGCCGCACCCGCGGCAAATCCTTTTCATTGATATAGACCCGCACCCAAGGATGCGCCAGCGTTGCTACCCGCAATACTGCCTGGCCGACACCGACCACTTCGCCCTTTTCCGCCATGCGCAACGTCACGGCACCCGCCACCGGGCTCGGCAAATCGACATAATTCAATTGCTGCTGTGCCGTGGCCACTGCCTGCCGGTGCGCCGCATAATCAGCTCGCGCCCGCGCGATCTCTTCCTTACGCGCGCCCTCCTGCAACAAGGCCAGTTTCTGCTGCGCCTGGGTCAGTGTCGCCCGAGCCACGTCCTCCTGTAATTGTGCACGATCTAGTTGATCCTGTGCCGCCAATTGCTTAGGCACCAGTTGCGCGACGCGTTGCACTTCAGACTTGGCGTAGCGCAGCTGCGCCTCGGCCTGCACCGTCACCGCCTTGGCAACCCGCAGTTCTTGCTGACGCGCACCCGCCTCCAACAACCTTAAAGACGCCTTACTCACCGCGGCATCGGCCTGGGCGCGCGCCAGGGCCAATTCATAGTCGCGGGGATCCAGGCTCGCCAAGCGTTGCCCGATACTCACCACATCACCCTCGTCGACCGCCAAGGCGGCGATACGTCCCGCCACCTGAAACGCCACGTCCGTTTCCCGCGCCTCGATAGTCCCCGACAATAAAATTGATGACGACTGCCCCTCATTCGGCCATGGCCATTTGCAGCCGCTCAATACGACCGCCGCCGCCAACACCCGCATGCCCAAGACCCATCGGGGTAATGGTGAGCCCAGCACCGTAGAGGGATTTTGTCGAGCAACAGTTTTTCTCAAAGTCGAGCTCCCTGTATTATCCGTTTTAAACGATTGATGGCCCGGCGCCACCCCGGCTAGCATAGGTCCTGCTTATGTCACTGACAACCTGTCCGTCAATTACCGCCCTAGCACCAGATCAATGGCATCCAGGAACTCTTCGGGCGGCCATCGTTCCTGCCACAAAAATCATCACACAGGGCCGCGGCGGGTCGCACACTGCCGTAATTCTCGAACGCCATGATCTCCCCCTACGCACAGCACCGCATCTTTAAGCTCATAGTAAGTGATTTTTCAGCCTTATTTAATCGCCGCTTGATTAAATGTGACCCAAGCCTAGCGAACAGGATCACGTGCAGAATGGAGGCAACCATCATGACTTATCACGACTCTAAATGCTCCGAGGTTGGCAATATGAGTAAGGCCGAGGCCTTCCTGCGCGGCGTGGTGGGAATGGCCTTGATCGAGGCTGTGATTGTGATCCCATCTCTGTCGGAGACGACGCTGGCCGTTTTAGTCGCGATCAGCATCTATACCGTCATCAGCGCGATCATGCGTTGGGATCCATTTTATGCCTTGCTTGGCAATCTCG
>CAYWIQ010000291.1:1779-2974 GCA_964458405.1 uncultured Chromatiaceae bacterium | reverse complement strand
GGCCTGATATTCGATGAGGCCGGTCGCGAAAACAAGGTCTTTCATTCCCGTGACGGCCATGGCCTCAAGATGTTGCAAGGTTCCGGAGTGGAGTTGGCGGTGATTTCCGGTCGGCGTACCGAGGCGGTAACTCACCGCATGGCCGGTCTGGGTATCCGCCACGTCTACCAGGGCCAACAGGATAAGCTGCCTGCCTTCAAGGAATTGCTGGATAAGCTGCAGGTGACGCCGCAACAAACCGCCTATATTGGGGATGATGTGGTGGATCTTCCCATCATGTTGCAAGTCGGGTTGGCGGTGGCGGTAGAGGACGCCCACGCTCTGGTGATCGAGCATGCACATTGGCGGACCCGGAACCCCGGTGGGCGTGGGGCGGTTAGGGATCTGTGTGAGCTGATCCTTGAAGCACAGGGCAAGCTGCAGGATCTCTGGCAGGATTATCTAGCCGTAGAAGCGTTGTAGACGCCGGGGTAGGTATGGGCGGGCGTATCCGTATAGATAAATGGCTGGTGGTCTTGGTGGTGGTGGGGCTGTCGAGCTTGAGTTGGTGGATGCCCATCGAACAGGGTCCGGTTTCAAAACTGGTGACCGCCCCGAAAAAAAGGCATATAGCCGATTTTTATTTGACGGATTTTGATTTGACGACCATGGACGCCGCCGGCTTTCCCCGCTATGACCTGCAGGCCAAGCTCATGCGGCACTACGCCGATGATGATACCTCGCAGCTGAGTATGCCCGACATGACCGTTTATCGGGCAGGGTCTCCGCCGTGGCGGGTACGCGCCGGTCGTGCCGAGGTGGCGGCCGGTGGGGAATCGGTATTGTTGCGCGACGACGTCAAGGCGTGGCGCGTGACTACGGAACGGCGCCAGGCCCTGGAGATCGATACCCCCACGCTGCGGGTGGAACCGGCTAAGGACTATGCCGAGACCGATCAACCGGTCACTATCGTGACCGATCTGGGGACTACCCGGGCGGTTGGGTTGCGGGCCGATCTTAAGCAGCGCCAATTGAATTTGTTGTCCCAGGTGCGGGGAGATTATGCGCTTCGCTAGCGTCATGGCCTGTTTACTGGGACTGATGATGCCGTTGTCCGTCATGGCGTTGTCCAGTGACAAGCAGCAACCCATCCACATTGAGGCGGACAGTGTGGTCATCAATGATAATCAGGGTACCGCCGTCTATCGGGGTAACG
>CAYWIQ010000291.1:0-1769 GCA_964458405.1 uncultured Chromatiaceae bacterium | reverse complement strand
ATTATTCCCAGGGCAGCACCCATTTGCAGGCCGACCAGGTGACTCTCTATAGCTCCGACCGTCAAAAAGTGGATAAGGTAGTAGCAACTGGTAATCCCGCCAAGTTCAGTCAACGCCCCGACAATCAAGACCAGGATATGCGCGGCGAGGCCGGTCACATCGAATATTATGCCGCCGACGAACGGGTGATCCTGGAACAGGATGCCCATTTGTGGCAGGGCAAGAACGAATTTTCCGGCAGCCGCATCGAATACGATACCGCCAAACAGTTGGTCAAGGCCCTGACCAGCGGTGAGGAGGCGGGTCGGGTGCAGGTGATTATTCAACCCCACCAACAACCTTCCACTATGCCGCCGGCTTCGCCCGCCCCATGAGCATCCTATTAGCCCGCGATCTGGCCAAACGCTATCGCTCGCGCCGCGTAGTGGACGGTGTGTCGTTACGCCTGAGCAGCGGCGAGGTGGTGGGTCTGTTGGGTCCCAACGGGGCCGGTAAGACCACCTGCTTTTATATGATGATCGGCTTGGTGGGTTGCGACGCCGGCACGATCTTGTTGGATGACCGGGACATTACCGCTTTTCCCATGCACCTGCGCGCCCGTTTGGGCATAGGCTATCTGCCTCAGGAGTCCTCGGTGTTCCGCAAATTGAGCGTGGCCGACAATATTATGGCCATACTCGAGACCTTGCCGGGGCTAACACGGGCACAACGGGAACAACGGCGCGATGAATTGCTTGGGGAATTGCACATTGCCCATCTGCGCAACAGTTTGGGTATGAGCCTGTCCGGCGGTGAGCGGCGGCGTCTGGAAATCGCCCGCGCCCTGGCGACCGAACCCAGTTTTATTCTCCTCGACGAACCCTTTGCCGGCGTCGATCCCTTATCGGTGATGGACATCCAAAGTATCATCAAGCAGTTAAAGGAGAAAGGCATCGGCATACTCATTACGGATCACAATGTCAGGGAAACCCTGGGGATCTGCGAACGGGCCTATATTGTCAGTGACGGTAAGGTGATCGCCGAAGGCGGGCCGCAGCAACTACTAAACAATGAACATGTGCGCGCCGTCTATCTTGGTGCGCACTTTACAATGTAGGGATAACTCTGCAGTTATTAGGTAATTGGGTTAAACTAACTGGTTATTAACGGATAATGCCGTGTTCTTAAGTAGTGACTAAATGAAACAATCGCTTCAATTACGTCTTGGACAACATTTAACGATGACGCCGCAACTGCAACAGGCGATTCGCCTGTTGCAGTTATCGACTTTGGAATTGCAGACCGAGGTTCAACAGGCCTTGGAGAGCAATCCCTTGCTGGAGATGGCGGAAGAGGGCGAGGCCGACACCGACACCGACACCGATAGAGGTGCAGGGGACGAACCCGATGTGGAGCGCCTCAACGGCGATAACGAGGCGCTTGGCGCGGCGGGAGCCGGCGGTGAAATCAGTGTCGGCGGCGGCGAAGATGAAATGTCCAATACCGTTTTGCCCGGTGATATTCCCGCGGAATTGCCGGTGGATACCAGTTGGGAGGATGTTTACGACTCAGGTGGGTTGGGCGCGACCGGTGGGGAGGCCGACAGTCGGGCCTTTGAGATTCAGGACAGCCCTGCCGAGAGTCTGCGCGACCACTTGATGTGGCAAATGGATATGGCACCCTTCAGCGATACCGATCGTGCCATCGCCTCCGCAATTATCGACAGCATTGATGATGACGGCTATCTGACGACGCCGCTGGAAGAGATCCAGCAAGGCATGGCGGCCGAC
>CAYWIQ010000290.1:0-2976 GCA_964458405.1 uncultured Chromatiaceae bacterium | reverse complement strand
GATGCCAGCGGCTACCCGCTGGGCCTGGAAGGCAAGGATATCCCCATTGAGGCATGCATCATTGCGGTGGCGGATATGTTCGACGCCCTCACCAGCCGCCGCCCCTACAAACATGCCTGGACCAACCAAGAGGCCTTCGCCTTGCTGCATACCTTGGCGGGCACCAAACTCGACGCAGATTGCGTACGGGCATTGACCGAACAAGCCGATGAAGTCAGTCAGATCCAGGCCCAATTCCACAGCGATGAAAACGTTCCACACTCGTCAAACAACGATGAGATTTCGGACTTCTAGGACATACCCACCAACGCCCACGGCTCCTGAGTTTTTCAGTGCAACCCATAACGCGTACAATCGCACGCTGCCTTCACACAAGCATGCAAGCATAATGTCATGATCGGTAAATCCATCCTGATCACCGGCTGTTCCAGCGGTATCGGCCTGTGCGTCGCGACGGGATTGCGACAACGCGGTTACCGTGTATTCGCCTCCGCCCGCCATAGCCAAGACGTCTCGCGGCTGCAAGCACAAGGAATGGAAAGCCTGCAACTGGACCTTACCGATTCCCATTCCATCCAGCGCGCGGTAGACGAAGTGCTGGCGCGCAACAACGGGCGGTTGGACGCGCTGTTCAACAACGGCGCCTACGGCCAAGCCGGGGCGGTGGAGGATCTAAGCCGCGATGCATTGCGAGCCCAATTCGAAACCAACCTGTTCGGCACGGCAGAGCTGACCAATCGCGTCATCCCGGTGATGCGCGTTCAAGGTCACGGACGCATCATCATGAACAGTTCGGTGCTGGGATTGGTCACCCTGCCCTATCGTGGGGCATACAGTGCCAGCAAGTTCGCCTTGGAGGCCTTGACGGATACCTTGCGTCTGGAATTGGCTGGCAGCGGCATCAGCCTATCCTTGATCGAACCCGGCCCGATCGAGAGCCGCTTTCGCGCCAACTCACTGGAAATATTCAGACGGACCATAGATATCGCGCACAGCGCCCATCGCCGCCATTATGAAGGCGTATTGCGCCGCCTGGAAAAGCCCGGTCCGGCGGCCCCCTTCACCCTGCCGCCCGAGGCGGTGCTGAAACGCGTTATCCATGCACTGGAAAGCAGCCGGCCCCGACGCCGCTATTACGTCACTTTCCCCACTTACCTGTTCGCCGCCTTGCGGCGTGTGTTACCCTACGCGGCCCTGGAGCGGATGCTCGCACGCGTATCGCGCGGGGAGAATCGTTGACAAGCCACCGGCTCGCGGCGATCATCACAGAACAATATATTTTAGTCGGTTTTTTCCACGAGATACGGTAATGGCAAGCCAGCAACGCACCCTGAACAGTTACAACACCCAACAAACCCTCAATATCAATGGTCGGACCTATACCTACCACTCCCTAGCGGTGCTGGCCCAACAGGACGGCTTCGCCGCCATACACAAACTACCATTTTCCATCCGAATTCTTCTGGAGAACCTGCTGCGCTTCGAAGACGGCATCGCGGTGAGAAAAGATGATATCGCCGCCGTCGCCAACTGGGATGCCAAGGCCATCCCCGACAAGGAAATCTTTTTCATGCCGGCGCGGGTGCTGCTACAGGACTTCACCGGCGTGCCGGCGGTAGCCGATCTCGCCGCCATGCGCGCGGCGCTCAAGCATCTGGGCGGCAATCCCAAACGCATCAATCCCTATACCCCGGCGGAGTTGGTGATAGACCATTCCGTACAAGTCGATCAATTCGGCAGCGCGACTGCCTTCAAGGCCAACGTACAAAAAGAATTCGAACGCAACCGCGAACGCTACGAATTTCTGCGCTGGGGCCAGAACGCCTTCAATAATTTCCGCGTAGTACCGCCGGGCAGCGGCATCGTCCACCAGATCAACCTGGAATATTTGGCCCGGGTCGCCATGACCACCGAGAACGGCAGCACTACCTGGGTCTATCCGGACACGGTGATCGGTACCGATTCCCACACCACCATGATCAACGGCCTGGGGGTATTGGGTTGGGGTGTGGGCGGTATCGAGGCTGAAGCGGCCTTATTGGGTCAGCCCAGCTCCATGCTCATTCCCCAGGTGGTGGGTTTTAAACTCACCGGCCGACCCAAAGCGGGCATCACCGCGACGGATGTGGTATTGACCATCACCGAGCGACTCCGTGCCTACGGCGTGGTGGGCAAATTCGTGGAGTTCTACGGTCCCGGCCTCGCCGAACTGGCACTGGCCGACCGCGCCACCATCGCCAACATGGCCCCGGAATACGGCGCCACCTGCGGCATCTTCCCGGTGGATGCCAAGACCAGCGACTATCTGCGCCTGACCGGTCGCGGTCAGACGGTGGCCTTGGTGGAGGCCTATTACAAGGCCCAGGGCTTGTGGCATAGCGAAAACCAAGAGGAAGCGGTGTATTCCCAAGTAGTGGAATTCGACCTGGGCACGGTGGAACCCAGTCTGGCCGGCCCCGCGCGACCCCAGGATCGTGTCACCCTTTCCGAGGTGCGTGGCTCGTTCCGCAAGGCGTTGGTCAAACACTTTCCCGACGAAGTGGCGCTGCTGGACAAGGAGGCCGTCACGGTATGGCTGGAAGAAGGCGGGCAACCCATGCTGGTGGCGCCGGAATACGCGGATAACAACGGCGACAACGGCATAGACCTGTTCGGCAAGTGCGTGCCGGTGCGTCAGTCCAACGGCCTGTCCTATAACCTCTGTCACGGTTCGGTGGTAATCGCCGCCATCACCAGTTGCACCAACACTTCCAATCCCTCGGTGTTGATCGCCGCCGGCTTGGTGGCGCGCAATGCGGTTCGTCGCGGCCTGCACGTTAAACCCTGGGTAAAAACCAGTTTCGCCCCCGGCTCCAAGGTGGTCACCGAATACATGAAGGAAGCGGGGCTCATGCCTTACATGGAGGCCCTGGGTTTTCACTTGGTGGGCTACGGCTGCACCACCTGCATCGGCAACAGCGGCCCCCTGCCGGAACA
>CAYWIQ010000289.1:0-2986 GCA_964458405.1 uncultured Chromatiaceae bacterium | reverse complement strand
TCAACCGCATCGCCCATCGCTTTCTGCAACTGGCGGCGCTGTTTTCACGCACCGTGGTGTTCTTTCAACGCCCGCGCGGTGTCCAGTCCATGGCCTTCGCCGAGCTGTGTCCGGCGGTGACCTGCGAGTGCGGCAAGGTCGGCGACGAGGCCGGCATCGATCATGCCATGGAATATCTGGACACCTGTCTGCACCTCGCCGGCATCCCCGATCACCCCGTGCATGTCAACGACGCCCACGTGTTTCACACTGTCGCGATAGTCAAAGTCCCCAAGGATGTTGATTTCAGCTTTGGCGACGGAGACACGCCCTTACGTTTCGCCGATGACATCGACCGTTGCAATTTTCAAGAGCTGCCCGCCGGCACTCTGCTCGCCTATCGCCGTGACGCCAATGCGCGTCTGGACGTGTGGGACGAACACGGCCGTGAGGCCGCGGATGACTTCTTGGATTTCACCGCCGACCAGATTCGCCTGCAACGCAGCTTCATGCCGGCGATGCTGACCCGCGATAACCAGGTAATCCGCCAGGACTGTCTGTGTTATCTGATGGAGCGCTTTCCGCTACCGCAGTAGTCAATCTCTAGCCTGCAGCATGGCGGTTTCGCGGGCGATCTGACGACCTTCATCCACCGCTACGATCCGCAATTCCACATCGCTACCGGACGCGGAGATAATGTCGGCGTCAGCGCGGTTTGCGTCGGCATCGAGGATCACTCCCACACTTTGCAGCAAGCTTGCGATGCGTTCACGTACCGCAACACCGTGTTCGCCGATGCCGCCACTGAAAATGATCTGATCCACACCGCCCAGGGCCACGGCTAGGGCGCCCACCGCCTTGGCGGCCCGATAACAAAAGATCTCCACAGCCAGCATCGCCGCCGCGTCCCGCCGTTGCAACAGGGTTTTCATATCGGCGACGCCGTCGGACAAGGCCGTCAGACCACTGTCCTCGTTGAGTAGGCGTTCCATTTCCTGTACCGTCAATCCCAACTCCCGTTGTACGTAGAGCAAGGCGCCGGGATCAATGTCGCCGCCACGGGTGGCCATCACCAAACCCTCCAGCGGCGTGAACCCCATGGTGGTGTCCACGCTCTTGCCGTGCAGCAACGCCGTGGCGGAACAACCCGCACCGAGATGAAGGATGATCGCCCGTTGCCGCAATTGATCGTTCAATTGCGTGACAACGTCGGCGCAGGCGATGCCGTGAAAACCGAAGCGCCGCACCCCGACCTCGCGCCACGCGGTGGGAATGGCATAGGTGTAGGCGCGCGGCGCCAAGCTAGCGTGAAAGGCGGTATCGAACACCGCCGCCTGGAGTACATCGGGAAACCGCTGGCGGCAGGCGTGGATCACCGCCAAGGCCGGCGGCATATGCAAGGGGCTCAGCGCCACCAGGGACTGCAGGTCCTCCACCGTCGTGGCGTCCAGCCAGGTAGGCAGGTGATAACGGCTGCCACCGTGTACCACGCGATGGCCGATGCGCGATATACCATCCCATTGCGGCAGGCGCTGCAATAAGGCATCCAGCGCGGCGCCGTGATCGGCAATGTGCAGGCGCGCAACCTCCCCGTCATTGTCGGCCAAGCCGCCTTGCTCGCGACCGATGCCACGCGCTTCCAGCCTGATTGATGCTTGCGTCGCCGCCGTCTGCCACACATCGAGCTTTAACGATGAAGAACCGACATTGACGGCCAGGACCTGCATCCTGTTACTCATATGGAAAGCCTCTCTGTGCATGGTGGGCAACACAGTTTGAATGATCACACGGGATACTACCTAGAACCTATCTCAAAATTAAGAAGCGGTTCAAAACTAGTTGGGCGCCATTCCAGAACATGTCGCCACTTCCCCCTCTCCCTAAGGGACCTCGGTGCCCCTTGCGGGTAGAGGGTTAGGGCGAGGGGGAATAATATATTGCATCTTCTTGATCCCCCCCTCATCCTAACCTTCTCCCGGAGGGAGAAGGGACCTAGACTATTTTTCATGTTAACCTGATACGTACGTACCTGCTTCGTCACAATGCCAAATTCAATTTTAAGATACGTTCTGGGAGTCTCCCGGTCGTTTAGACCACAGGGAACCCGGCTGAAGCTTGAGATGACATGGGCAGGGGATTGAAAAGCAGACCCCTTCGATTCAAGGCTCATCCTGTCACCGCACGTCGCCTGCCAATAAATAAATTTTCCAAATGCCATGACGGCCGCACCGCAAGCGCTGCGCTGTTGCTATGATAACGGTAAGATAAAGATAAATACCACAGGGAGAAACGCCTCTATGGCCGCCGCCCCGCAGCCGCTACAAGATCACCCCCGCGTCGGCACCATCGTCGAGGTGCACGGTCCGGTGGTGGACATCGCCTGCGACGCGCTGCCCGCCTTGCATCGCGCCCTGTATACCTTCCTCGGCGATGAACGTTTCGTGTTCGAGGTGCACCGCCACGTGGACGAACGCCACGTACGCGCCATCACCCTGCACCGTACCAGCGGCCTGCATCGCGGCATGGCAGTCTATGACAGCGGCGCACCCACCCATGTACCGGTGAGTGAAGACTGCCTGGGGCGCCTGCTCAACCTTTTCGGTGAACCGCTGGACGGGGGCACGCCGCTGCAGACCTCGGAATATCGCAACATCCTCGCCAAGCCCGCGCCACTGTATCAAACCACCGCCTCCCGCGAAATCCTCGAGAGCGGCATCAAGGTCATAGACCTGCTGTGCCCGTTCGTGCGCGGCGGCAAGACCGGCCTGTTCGGCGGCGCCGGGGTGGGCAAGACGGTATTGATCATGGAGTTCATGCACGCCATCGCCACCATCCACAAAGGCGTATCGGTGTTTGCGGGCGTGGGCGAACGCAACCGCGAAGGCCACGAGTTGTGGCGCGAGATGCAAAAGGCCGGGGTGATGCCGCAAACGCTGATGGTGTTCGGCCAGATGGATGCCTCGCCGGGGGTGCGCTTCCGCGTCGGCCTCAGCGCCCTCACCTACGC
>CAYWIQ010000288.1:0-2988 GCA_964458405.1 uncultured Chromatiaceae bacterium | reverse complement strand
GGGTTGCGGGCGGCGGTGGCGGAGATGAAACGACTGATGGAAGCGGCGCGGAGCAGTGGATGATCCTGGGTATCGGGACCGACATCGTCCGGGTGACCCGTATGCGTCAGAGTCTCGACCGCTACGGTGAACGCTTCGCCCGTCGGCTGCTTGCGCCCGTGGAACTGGAGGAATTTCGCCCCCATAAACTTCAGGCGCATTTCCTGGCCAAGCGCTTTGCCGCCAAGGAGGCGTTGGTCAAGGCCATGGGAACGGGTTTTCGTGATGGGGTCAAACTTTCCGATATCTGGCTCGATCATGATGTCCTGGGCAAACCGACGATTAAATCCGAGGGTAAAACGGCGTTATGGATGAGGCAAATGGGCGTGGCCGTCAGCCACATAAGCCTGACGGATGAGGACGACTATGCCGTCGCCTTCGTGATCTTAGAAGCTGGCGACTCAAAAGCTTAGCTTGAAAGGGATTAGGCGAGTTTGGTATGATCCTCCGCTCAGTTGCGGGGTGGAGCAGTCTGGCAGCTCGTCGGGCTCATAACCCGAAGGTCGCAGGTTCAAATCCTGCCCCCGCTACCAGGATAATTACAAAAAGCCCCGGGTCCGGGGCTTTTTGTTAAGGATTCTGCGCTGCCCCCGATGTGGGCATATAGTTAGTTATGAGCTGAGGTGTGCAGGGTCTGGTCCGGGTGGGAGCTCCTGCTGAGGTAGCTTGCGAGTGCTTTGTGACCGCAAGATTTTGAAAGATACGCAGGAAGTGGGCCGTCGGCCCATTTTTTGTTTGGGGAGACGGACGTGGGGCGGCAGGCACCGGAAAATCTGCGCAGGCCGATCGAGGCAGCGGTGCGTGGCGTGGGTTGTGAGTTGGTCGGCATAGAATACCATCCCCAGGGACGGCGTTCTGTGCTCAGGGTGTATATCGATACACCCGAGGGCGTGACGGTGGATGATTGCGAACGCGCCAGCCGCCAGATCAGCGGCGCCCTGGACGTGGATGATCCCATCAAGGGCCAGTATGTATTGGAGGTGTCCTCGCCGGGACTGGACCGGCCGCTGTTTACGGAAGAACATTTTAGACAGTTTGCGGGAAACCGGATCAAGCTGAGGGTGAGCCCGCCGCTTGACGGCAGAAGGAATTTTTCAGGCGTGTTAATGGGGGTGCGTGATCAAGCGGTGGTGGTCGTGCAGGATGAGCAAGAGGTAGAGATACCGTTGCGGCAAATAGAACAGGCCAGACTGGTTCCGGATTTTTGAGTTTTTGACGGATGGGTGGCCCGAGTCTGCGGACGAGGATTTAGCAGAGGCGTTAGGCATGAGCAAAGAAATTCTTTTAGTGGTGGAGGCGGTATCCAACGAAAAGGGTGTCGACAAAGACATCATCATCGAGGCCTTGGAAGCCGCCTTGGCCACCGCCACCAAGAAACGCTATGAAGGTGATATCGAAGTACGGGTGAGCATCAACCGCGACAATGGTGATTATGAGACCTTCCGTCGTTGGCAAGTGATCGCCGATGAAGAGCCGTTGGAGTTTCCCGATCATCAAATCCATCACAGCGAGGCGGTGCAACAACGTCCCCAGATCGAAGTCGGCGCTTATATCGAAGAGCCGCTGGAATCGGTGGCCTTCGGGCGTATTGCGGCCCAGACCGCCAAACAGGTCATTGTCCAGAAGGTCCGTGAGGCGGAACGCGCTCAGGTGGTGGATGCCTATAAAGATCGGGTCGGCGAACTGGTGACCGGTGTAGTGAAACGCGTGGAGCGCGGCAGTGCAATTCTCGATCTGGGCGGCAACGCCGAGGCCTTGGTCGGCCGCGAGGACATGATACCTCGGGAGAACGTGCGCAACGGTGATCGCCTGCGCGGCTATTTACGCGACGTACGCACCGAGGTGCGGGGTCCGCAACTGTTCGTGTCGCGCACCGCACCGGAGTTGTTGATCGCATTATTCAAACTGGAAGTGCCCGAGGCGGGCGAGGGACTGATTGAAATCGTCAGCGCGGCGCGGGACCCCGGTTCACGCGCCAAGATTGCGGTCAAGACCAATGATCCGCGGATTGATCCCATTGGCGCGTGTGTCGGTATGCGTGGTTCGCGCGTGCAGGCGGTCTCCAATGAACTGGCTGGCGAGCGTATCGATATTATCTTGTGGGACGATAATCCCGCCCAGTTCGTAATCAACGCCATGTCGCCGGCGGAAGTGAAATCCATCGTGGTGGATGAAGATACCCACAGTATGGATATCGCTGTGGCGGAAGACAGCCTCTCCCAGGCCATCGGTCGCGGCGGGCAAAACGTGCGCCTGGCCAGCCAATTGTCGGGCTGGGAACTCAATGTCATGAGCGAGAGCCAGGCCGAGGCCAAGAGCGAATCCGAGGCTGAGTCGTTGAAGGCCGGTTTCATGGAGCAACTGGATGTCGATGAAGAAGTGGCTAATATCCTGGTACAGGAAGGTTTCTCAAGCGTTGAAGAGATTGCCTACGTGCCGGTGCAGGAATTGGTCGCCATCGAAGAGTTCGATGAGGAAATTGTGGAAGAGCTGCGGCGCCGGGCCAGGGATGTACTGTTGACCCGCGCCATCGCTCAAGAGGAAACCCAGGCCCAGCCCGCTGATGACCTGCTTGAAATGAAAGGCATGGATCGCAACCTGGCCCACCGTTTGGCCGAACACGGCGTCATTACCCGCGAGGATCTGGCGGAACAGTCGGTGGACGAATTATTGGAGGCGGTGGAAGGCCTGGAAGGCATGGATGAACAACGTGCCAGTGAGTTGATTATGACGGCGCGCGAACCTTGGTTCGCCACTGAACAACAGGCGTAACGGAGCGAGAGAGAAGTTAGGCATGTCGGAAGTAACGGTAAAACAATTCGCGGAAAACGTCGGTATTCCGGTGGATCGTTTGATGTCGCAGTTGGAAGAGGCGGGATCATCGATCAAGTCCGTGGATCAGGCCATCAGTGATAAGGAAAAGGTCGAGCTGCTCAATTATCTGCGGCG
>CAYWIQ010000287.1:0-3013 GCA_964458405.1 uncultured Chromatiaceae bacterium | reverse complement strand
CGCGACAACCGGTCAGACTCCATTGAACTGAATTTCCCGCATCACGGCAGGGGCAACGTGGTCGAGGACATCGTGATCGCAAACTGCGTATTCGAGGGGACGGGTCCGGACCCGGATAACGGCCACGCCGGGTTCGCGGTGGATCTGGCGGACAATGGCGTGGATGCCGAACACATGGGTGATGAAGAGCCTTATGACGTGGTGGTGTTGGACCTGGGATTACCTCAGCGCTCCGGCCTGGAAGTGTTGCGCAACTGGCGTCAACGTAGCAATAGTGTGGCGGTGATCATCCTGACCGCGCGCGATGCCTGGCACGAGAAAGTGGAAGGTTTTAAGGCCGGTGCCGATGATTATCTGGCCAAGCCGTTTCATGTCGAGGAACTCCTGGCGCGCATCAATGCCTTGATTCGGCGCGGCCACGGCCAAGCCGACAGCAAGCTGCATGTGGCGGGTTTGACCCTCAACGAAGATCGTCAGGCGGCGATCACCGACGGCGGCGATGAGATCGAACTTACCGGCATTGAATTTCGGTTGTTGCGCTACTTCATGATGCACCCCGGACAGATCCTTTCCAAAAGTCGTTTGACCGAACACGTCTATGACTTTGACTCGGATAAGGACAGCAATGTCATGGAGGTCTATATCAATCGCTTGCGCCATAAGCTGGGCAAGGAATTGATCACCACCCGTCGCGGACAAGGATATGTCTTTGGGGCCACCGATTAATGCGTTCATTGCAAGCCCGTCTTGCGGTCGGTATGGTCGTGACGGTATTGGTGTTGTTTGCCACGCAATGGTTCGTGGTGAACGTCTCCTTGCGCAAGCTCACCGAAGAGTATTTCTCTACACGTCTCACCCATGATGCCGAGGGGTTGCTGGCCGGCACCGTCTTCGATACCGATCACCGGCCGGTGGTGGAAGAGGATCGTACGTCGCCGATCTTCAAAAGGCCGTTCTCCGGCCACTATTATCAGGTGATGAGCGATGGCTTCGCGGTGCGTTCCCACTCCTTGTTGGATCATGCCCTGCCCGTGAAACCGGTACCGGCGGGCCAATATACCTTGACCCGCATCCGCGGGCCGGAACGCCAGCCGTTGATCATGCTGGTGGCGGGGTATGAAAAACGCGGGCGGCTACTGACCATTGCGGTGGCCGAGGATTATTCCCCCATCGAAGGCGAGTTCGGCATTTTTCAATGGCGCTACGTGTTGATTACTTGCGCCGTGTTGATCGGCTTGATCGGGTTGCAGTTCTGGGTGGTGAAGCGTGGTCTGCGCCCCCTGGAGTACGTGCGCAGAGACGTACGGCGGCTGGAGCGTGGCGAGGTTCAGGAATTGACCGATAAGGTGCCGGCTGAGGTGGTGCCGCTGGTGATGGAGATCAACCGCCTGATCTCTATGATCAGCGAGCGGCTGGAACGATCACGCAATGCCCTGGGCAATCTTGCCCATGCCTTGAAGACGCCGTTAACCGCCCTGGATCAGTTACTCAACAGTGAGGAGCTGCGGGCCCATCCGCAACTGCAGCAGGAATTGCGTGCGCAAAGCGGAATGCTCGGTAGTTTTATCCAGCGCGAATTGAAACGGGCCCGTCTTGCCGGCGCGGCGACGCCGGGCGGGCGTTTCGATGTGCGCCAGGAATTACCGTCGCTGTTGACCGCTCTCAAGCAAATCTACCGCGATAAGAATCTACAAGTGGAATGGACCATACCGCCGGGGTTGTCCTATCCGGCCGAGCGCGAGGACATGTTGGAGCTGTTCGGCAACCTACTGGACAATGCCTGCAAGTGGGCCACGGGCAAGGTGCTGTTCACCGTCGCGTCGGGGCCGGGATTGTCGTTCAGTATCGAAGATGACGGCCCCGGCGCGCCGGAGGAAAAGTTGGAGCAATTGTCGGCGCGCGGTGTACGGTTGGACGAATCGGTGGGCGGCTACGGTCTCGGTCTGTCTATCGCCCGCGAGATCGTGGAGTATTATCGTGGCGAGATGGGTTTCGAGCGTTCGCCGACCTTGGGCGGATTCAGGGTGTGGGTGCGCCTGCCCGATCTCGGAAGATCATCGTGATGTTGCCTTGACCGTTCTTCTTCTCAGCTAAACCGCTCACTAACGACAACGGCCGTCAATTCGACTCCATTCCGGCGGTGATTGCATCGTCTTCTTTAACCCGCAGGTTCTCCCACAGATTGACCACCCGGCAAAACAGCTCCGCGGTCTGCTCGGCATCGTAGATGGCCGAGTGTGCCTCATTGCTGTCCCAGGGGATGCCCGCCGCTTGAACGGCGCGGGCCAGCACCGTTTGTCCGAAGGCCAGACCGCCCAGGGTGGCGGTATCGAAGGTGCTGAAGGGATGAAAGGGATTGCGTTTTATCCCGGTGCGCTGTGCCGCAGCGTTGATGAACGCCAGATCGAACCCGGGATTGTGGCCCACCAAGATGGCGCGGCTGCAGCCACTGTCGCGCACCGCTTTTCTAATCGGTTGGAAAATTCTTTGTAAAACCACCTGTTCAGGCAAGGCGTCACGAAACGGGTGATGAGGGTCGATACCGGTAAAGGCGAGAGCCGCAGGATCAAGATTGGCGCCGGGGAAGGGTTGGACATGAAAGGCAACGGTCTGCTCACGTTCCAGGTGGCCTGCTGCGGTCATGCGTAAGGTCACTGCGGCGACCTCCAACAAGGCGTCTGTCTGGGGATTGAAGCCCGCCGTTTCCACATCGACCACCACAGGGAGGAAACCGCGAAACCGGTTGGCGATGGCAGGGGTCATCTGAGAAGTCATGGCAACAGAATACGGGATTTGGGGGTATTTGGCGACGAGGCGGCAAAAGGAGTGCGGCATGATGATGACAGGATTCGCTAAATCATCGTTTTGGTTGAGGGTGTGGTTGGTGGTGGTGGAGTTCTCGCGCAGATCGAGCCGTACGGTACGGAAGCGAAAGGCCTCTGCCTCCTGTAACACCGGCATCACCTGTGCCTCAGCCAGATCACTGCATCCGACATCGCACAGGCCCTGTAGC
>CAYWIQ010000286.1:0-3058 GCA_964458405.1 uncultured Chromatiaceae bacterium | reverse complement strand
GATTTCCACGGTCCAGGCGAACAACCCTTGTTGCTCGTACAGCCAGTCGTCCAGGGCGCCGGTGATGATCTCCTTGGGGTGGTAGCGGAATTCGTGGTAGGTGGAAGCGGCCGGATAGCCGGTGAGTGCCGTACCCTTGTCCCCCAGTTTGCGGTATACCCATAAGTCTTCCTGGACCAGCTCATTGTCGTCGCGATACGAGAGGGGGCGGAGCAATACCCCGCTATAGGTATGAAAGGCCACCCCGCCGCATAGGTTGGGGTGGTCGGTGATAAAGTGCACCACCGCCCGTACTTCGGGTTCCGAGGCGGGGTAAGGGCCGGCGCCCTTTTGTTCCGCCTCGTTACGCCATTCCGCCGGAAAGTTGCGGTTGAGGTCCAGCCCTTCCTTAACCGTCTGGACATGGATCAGATGGCCGTCGTAATCCTCCAGGCGTCCCTCGGGCAGCAGGCGATAATACTGTCCGCCCTGTTCGGCGGGTTCACGCGGCACCAGCAGCCTTGGATCCCGCTCTGATACCTTCCACGGCCCGTCGGGGTCGGCGATACGCATGCTGAGGATACGGCCGTCGTCGTCCATGTCCTCCCGGACCAGGCCGCCCACGCCAAGTTCGTCGTAGGGGTAGGGGCGGGTACTGGAGCGGATGATTTTGGGGGGGGTGGCCAGGGCCCATTCGGCACCGTCCGGGTTGATGCGCGGGCAGATATAGAATACTCGCGTGTCTAAACAGCGGGTTATGTCGGCGTCGGTCCCGTAGCCCGTGAGCAGACTGTGGATGAAATAGAGGCAGGCGCTGGAGCCGGCCAGTTCCGGGGCATGGAGGTTGCCGTCCACCCAGAACCCCGGCTTGTCGCGGTCGGCGCCGCGGGCGAAACAGGTGAGGGTGGCCAGCCAGATATCCCGTCCTTCATGGCTTTTACCTATACTCTCCAAGCGCATCAGTTCGGGATGGGCAGCGGCCAGATCATGCAGCAGGTCGCTGAGTTCGCTGGAACGGTAGTAATGGTCGAAACGGGGCGTGGGCATCGGGTTTTTGGCCTCGTAAAGTCTGAATAGGGATAAGTCTACCCGGGTTGAAAAAAGAACTTAACGATTTTGTTGCAATCCATTATTGTGTGCCGGTTTGTTGGCCGGCGGCAAGCTGGGACGACGTGGATCACAAGGCCATTTTATGATTAGGCACGCGACGCTGGATGATATTGACGCCTTGGTCAGAATCGAAGACAGTTGTTTCGATGCCGACCGTTTGTCGCGCCGCAATTTCCGTTATCTGTTGATCAAGGGCCACGCCGAAACCTTGGTGGAAGAGGAGGGCGGTGTGGTGCGCGGTTACGCCATGCTGCTGTTCAATGACGGCATATCCCTTGCCCGGCTCTATTCATTGGCCGTCGACCCCAACTATCAACGTTTGGGTATCGCCGGCAGCTTGGTGGAGGCGTCCGAGGTTTCCGCCCGTGTGCACGATTGTGTCTCGTTACGGCTGGAGATTCGTAAAGACAACATCGCCTCGATCAATCTGTTCAAGCGCCACGGTTACCGTGAATTCGGTGTCCATGCCGACTATTACGAAGACCATATGGACGCCTTGCGCTTCGAAAAGTCCATGGTCAAGGATCTGAAGCCGGCCATGATGCGCGTGCCCTACTATGAACAAACCCTGGATTTTACCTGCGGGCCGGCGTCGGTGATGATGGCCATGAAGGCGCTGGATCCGGCGCTGGATCTGGATCGGATGCTGGAGTTACGCATCTGGCGGGAATCCACTACGGTGTTCATGACTTCGGGGCACGGCGGTTGCGGGCCTTACGGCTTGGCGTTGTCGGCCTTTCATCGCGGCTTCGATGTGGAGATCTTTGTCAACGCCGAAGGCGCCTTGTTCGTGGATTCGGTTCGCGATCCGGAAAAGAAGGAAGTCATGCGCCTGGTACAGGAGGATTTTCTCAACGAGTTGCGCAACGTGCCGGTCAAGATCCATTACGGCGTTATGGGCGTCAAGGCTTTGCAGGAGCAGTTCGAACAGGGGGGTATCCCCATCGTATTGATCAGCTCCTACCGCATCTATCACGAAAAATCGCCGCATTGGGTAGTGGTGACCGGTTTCGATGACCGCTTTATCTATGTCCACGATCCGTTGGTTGATAAGGATATGGGCAAGACCATTACCGATTGCGTCAATATGCCGATTTTGCGCAAAGACTTTGAGCGCATGGCGCGCTACGGCAAGGCGGCGCAAAAGGCGGTGTTGATCTTGAAGAGACGTTCTCAGGTGGGTGAGCAGGGTGTCGATGAAGAGGTGGCCCAAATGCGGACGGTGTCGCACTAGTCCGCGGGTTGGCTGCGTGTTAGTCAGTTAGGGGGCGGGTAGAGCAGCAATGTCAACACATACGATTGTGGTGGAGAATCGCAAGGACTGGGAGCCGGGTTTCCCGGATGCCAATATTGTCGAGGTCAAGGAATACATCGCCAATCCCGAGTATCTAAAGTCAAAGCAAGAAAAGGTGATCAACCTCTGCCGCAGCTATCGATACCTGAGTCTCGGTTATTATTGTTCACTGCTGGCGGAGGCGCGTTGGCACCGTGTCATTCCCAGTGTCAAAACCATCAGCGATTTGAGCAGCAAATCGGTTTACAGCCTCAATCTCGAGGACTTGGATCCCCTGGTGGACAAGGGCTTTCGCAAGCACAGCGATCAGCCGCCGGGAACTACGTTTCAATTTTTCATCTTTTTCGGACGCTGTGAGTTGTCGCATTTGCAGGATGTGGCGCGCCAAATTTTTGATCAGTTCCCCTGTCCGCTACTCAAAGTGGAATTAAAACGGCGCGAGACTTGGCAGATCGATTCCATCAAGCCGGTGACCATCAATAATATCAATGACGATCAACATCCGTTCTTCATCGAGGCGCTGAACTCTCATCTGGGAAGCCGTTGGCGCGAACCGCGGGCGTCCAAGGTGTCTCGTTGTGATGTCGCCGTATTGTACAATCCGGGTGAAAAGATGCCGCCGTCCAACGCCAGGGCCCTGCAACGCTTCATCAAGGTCGGCAAAAAACTTAACGT
>CAYWIQ010000285.1:0-3072 GCA_964458405.1 uncultured Chromatiaceae bacterium | reverse complement strand
ATTGCTGACGGATTTGGCGCGGGGTGTCCGCTTCGAGTACGCCCTTGCGTTCCCGACCCCCTTCGTCCAATGCGGTGAATTCGAAGGCCCCCACCGTTTAACCCTCGTGGGTGACGCGCAACACTTCCTCCAGGGAGGTGTCACCCGCCAGCACCCGCCGCATCCCGTCTTGGAACAAGCTGCGGTAGCGGGCGTGGGCGTAGGCCTCCAGGTCCTGTTCGCCGGCGCCGTCATGGACCATGGCGCGCATCTTTTCGTCTATCTCCAGCAGTTCATAGATGCCGGTACGACCGCTGTAGCCGGAGTGATTACACGAACTACAGCCGTCACCTGAGGTATACACTGTCGGCGGGTTTTCCACGGAAAATCCGAAACGCTGGCAATCGCCGGCTGGCGGGATATAGGGTTTCTTGCAGTGGGGACACAACAATCTCACCAGGCGCTGCGCCAGTACGCCAATCAGACTGGACGATAGCAGAAACGGTTCCACGCCCATATCGCGTAAGCGGGTCACCGCACCCACGGCACTGTTGGTATGCAATGTGGACAGCACCAAGTGACCGGTCAGACTGGCTTGCACCGCGATCTCAGCAGTCTCCAGGTCGCGGATCTCTCCCACCATCACGATGTCCGGGTCCTGGCGAAGGATGGCGCGCAGACCGCGGGCAAAGGTCATCTCCACCCGGGTGTTGACATGGGTCTGGCTGATGCCGTCCAGATAATATTCGATAGGATCTTCCACCGTCATGATGTTGCGCAAGCGATCGTTGAGGCGGATCAGGGCGGCGTACAAAGTCGTGGTCTTACCCGAACCGGTAGGCCCGGTCACCAGCACAATACCGTGAGGACGGCGAATGATCTTGTCCATCAACTGCAACGCGTCGGGCGCCATACCCAAATGTTCCAGATCGAGGCGGCCCGCCTGCTTGTCCAACAGACGCAGCACCACCCGCTCGCCGTGGCCGGAGGGAATGGTGGAAACACGTACATCCACCGGCCGGCCGGCAATACGCAGGGAGATACGGCCGTCCTGAGGCAGGCGCTTTTCGGCGATGTCCAGCTTGGCCATCACCTTGATGCGCGAGGTGATCAACGGCGCTAGCACCCGCCGCGGTTCCAAGACCTCGCGCAGCACACCGTCAACGCGATAACGCACCACCAGACGGTGTTCATAGGGTTCGATGTGGATATCGGAGGCATTTTCCTTGACCGCTTGGGTCAGTAGGGCGTTGAGCAGGCGGATGATAGGGGCATCGTCCTCGCTTTCCAGCAGGTCTTCCGGCTCCGGCAGTTGCTGGGCGATGCTGGACAGGTCCTCGTCGTCCCCCATGTCCTCCATGATTTCCATGGCCTCGGTGGAGCCCTGTTCATAGGCCTGACGCAACAAATAATCGAATTTGTCCACGTCCAGGGGCTCCAGCTTCAGTGGCGCCCCCAAAAAGCGACGGACTTCGGTGAGTACAGTGCTGTCCACGTCGGGTCGGCACCACACCACGGCATGGCCGTCTTCCCAACGATTGATCAATACGCCGTGACGCTTGGCGTAGGCGAACGGTAGACGTCGTTCCACCGCCGGACTCGGTGCCGGTTCAACATTGTTTTGCTGTGCTATCTCGTTGGACATGGACAGGCTCAATGCCGCGGTTAATGCTTGGCCGGCGGCGGGTTGTCACTGAAGGGCGGCGGCAATTCCAGCAATTCGTCCAGTGGTTTCATCAAGGGGGTCTCTTCCCCGCTCATCAAGGCCACGCCCTTGTCACGCAACGTCAGCTGTTTGGCGCGTATATAATTGTATTTGCTGCCGGAAACATTGGCCAACAGCTTGTCATCGCGCATGATGACCGGATGCAGGAATACCATCAGATCCGTCTTGTCCTTGGTGGTGGACTTGTAGCGGAACAGGCCGCCTATCAGCGGCAGGTCACCCAGCCCGGGTACCTTTTGCACACTTTCCTTTAAATCATTCTTGATGAGGCCGCCCAACACCACCACCTGGCCGTCATCCACCAACACGGTCGTCTTGATAGAACGGGTATTGGTAATAAGGTCCGCCGCCCCCACCGAACTGGCGGCGAGACTGTCGACCTTTTGTTCGACGTCCAGTTTGATGGTGTTGCCCTCGTTGATCTGGGGTTTGACTTTGAGATCTATACCAACGTTCTGGCGCTGAATGGTTTGGAACGGATTGGATACCGTGCTGGAATTGCTCACACTGGAATAAGAACCGGTCACGAACGGCACGTTTTGCCCCACCACGATCTCCGCTTCTTGATTGTCCAGCGTCAGCAGGGTGGGTGTGGACAACACGTTGGTGGAACCGTCGCCCTGCAAGGCGTGAAGCAGGGCACCGAAGTTCAGGTTATTGCTGTTAAAGCGCCCGATGCCCAGGTTCAAACCCTCGGGGGCCGAGCCAAGCGCGGAGGCCGCGCCAGAGGCGCCGCCCAGTGCCGCGCTGGCTATGGTACTTAAACTGGAACTGGTGCCGCTGGCGAAATTGGTAAAGCCAATGGGACCATGACCACCAGGGGTACCGTCCACCGCCCATTGAATGCCCAGTTGCGCCGCCTTATTGAGTGAGATCTCGGCGATGATGGCCTCTACCAGCACTTGTGCGCGGCGCACGTCCAACTGACGAATTACCGCCGCCAGGGAACGGTACACCTCCAAACTGGCGGTGATCACCAAGGCGTTGGTGCTCTCGTCGGCCTGGATATCGAACGCCTGTGACTTACTGCTGGCTTGGGCCCGGGCCACAGCAGCCCCCCCTTTATTGGCCTGCGTCTCCTGCACCACCTTTTGCCCAATACCGGTCAGCACCGGCGCCAACTCCTTGGCATTGGCATAGCGCAAATAGACCACGTGAATGTTGCCTTCGCGCTCCAAGGGAATATCGAGATTGGAAATCAATGCCCGCATCTGTAAGCGGTTGGACTTCCCACCACCCAGCAGAATGCTATTAGTGCGTTCGTCGGCGATGAAGGTCGCCCGACCTTCCAGCTGTCCACCCTGCTTCTGGACGTTTTGCTGGTTCTGCTGCTCCAGCGCGGTGAGGATGCGAGCCACCTCCGCGGC
>CAYWIQ010000284.1:0-3088 GCA_964458405.1 uncultured Chromatiaceae bacterium | reverse complement strand
TGATGCCGAACCCGCCCGGCTTGAGGTTATCCAATTGGCCGGCCACCATCTTGGCGCCGATGTCCGAGACCCCTGATTCCTTGGCCGGCAGCACACCGCGGATCAGGGTGCCGCTGACACCACGGCTGCCGCTGAGCATCCCCTCGCCATCAATATAGGGTGCCACCCCCAATACATGGGGTTTATGCTCCAGCTTAGACTGCAATCCGGACCAGTCGTGCAGCACGCCGTCCGCTCCAGTCACCGTAGCATGGGCCACCACGCCCAGGATGCGATTGCGCAACTCCTGTTCAAAACCGTTCATGACCGACAGCACGGTGATGAGGGCCATGACGCCCAGAATGATGCCCAACATGGACGTCAGGGCGATAAAGGAAATGAAATGATTACGGCGTTTGGCGCGCGTGTAGCGCAGGCCAATAAAGAGCTCGAGCGGTTTAAACATGGGCGGGAATTAAACCACAAATCGCGGACAGGGTCTTTATTTTTATCAATAAATCGCCACGTGACCGCCAACGGCATGACGCCGAAACAACCACTCACTATTGCAGAGCACGCTCCTGGCGGGCGACATGCTCCTCTTGCAGAGCGGCGACATTCTTGCTGTCATCGATCAACTTGGTAATGGCGCCCACTGGCGCAAAACCAGCGGCCGCTGAGGTCCCGGAATGGTTGTCACCGGAGGAGCCGCCCATCGACGCGGATTGCGGTTGCGAATGCTCGGTTGCACTGAAATGCACCACATTGGCATTGGGATCCATAGTGATTTTCCGGGCACCGTGCCCCTCTTCTTCATTATCGGAAAAGTGCCACACGCCTTTTTCATCCTGCCATTTGAAGACCGACGCAACCTTGGCGGGCGTATTACCGGAGGCACCCAGATCTGCCTTGAGCACCTCCGCCGCCTTACCGAAATCGGGTAACTTGACATTGGGAGTATGCAGGCGGTCGAGACTCATCAATGGTCTGCCATTAGGCCCTTTAATAATAAAAGGCGCCGCCAAGGCCACCACCACAATGAACAACATCAGCTTGATGAACAATTTCATTGTGCTTTCCTTGAGTGGCAATGTATTAGCTTAGTGTTGACTGTGTTCTTCGGAACTGTAGCATCGAAATGAACTAAGGCAACCACCGCGTTATTGCCTAAATTGCTCATGTCGACTTGGTATTGGCGGCTGCTCCGTTATTGGTGGCAATACTACTTGTCGCGGTAGCAGTACTATCATTCGCCGCTGGGGTGGATGGTGCTGGATCGTTGGCGGCGGCAGGCGTTTGCTCGTCAGTCACAGCTGGTGTCTGTACCAGATTCAATCCATAGGCCTCAAAGGTCTGTTTGAGTGCCAAGTGCAGAGAATAATCGGTCAACTGCGATCCGTCAAAATTGAGGCTGCCCGCCTGCGACAAGGCGGCGCTGGCATCACCGCCAAAAAATTGGTTTGCCAATTGATTCACCTGCCCGACCAAATCCTGAACGGCTTGCATCTCACCGGCATTGAGATCACCTTGGACGCTGATCGTCACCCGGTTTTGGCTGAAGGCCTGAATTTCATTACCGCTGAGTTGAGTGCCACCGCTGCTGGCTTGAAGGCTCTGTACAGTTGCCCCCGTTTTGGAGGCGAAACCGAGGGTAATGGTGTCGCCTTCTTGGGTATGAATCTCCAACACACCCTTGGCATTGGATATCAATTTGGCACCGGTCGCCGCGACGCTGTCCGCACCCTGTGAGGTGTTGCTTTGATCGAGGTATGCAGAAAATAATGACTGTAATTGGCCCTGAATCTGCGCAACGGCGTCGGACAACGATGTGGAAGAATTAGCGGCATTCCCACCTGCCAAATCCTGGCTAGTCTGCTGAATAGCACTATTGGCCGCGTCACTCACCACGGCGACGGCATCGTCAGGTGTCGCCCCCGAACCGTTCAACGTGTTGAGCGTCGAACTCACGGTTCCGGCCAAATCACTAGCGGCCTGTTCATCGGCCGTTGCGCCCGCCACCGTCACACTGGATTGCCGCACGTTAAACTGTTGGTTCAAGACGACCTTGATTTGATTTACCAGGACCTGCTTGACAGAGCTTTGATTGCCCCCGCCGTTGGTGGTTGTAGTAACCGCCTGGCTTTGCCGGTCAGCCAACCGTCCGTGGTGATCATGTCCCTCTGATCGGTGGGAATGATGCGAATGATGGGAATGGCCGGCCCTTGCCCCTGAGAAATGGCCATTGGCAAAAAAAGCGCCTAGTGACAAACCGTGCATACACGCCTCCCTGCAAAGTAGACCATCGTCAGCAATGGCGATAATCGTTTTCAAGCATATCGGAAAAATAGACTGAAACTTGAGAAATGTTCCGCACCGTAGTCGAGCAGGATGGCATTTGTACAGCAGCCGAAGCTATGATCAGGAACCACCGTACCGCTGACTCGCTTGGGTAGAAAAGCTATGTTTGAATTTTCACCTTGCTCAGGCGGAGCTCGCCTCCATAACACAGTAAGGATCAACATAATACTGTAGATCCCGGCGCTGCCACCCCCCCCGCCGCTACCGCTACTCACATTGCTGGAACTGGCGATGAGGGTTTTGCCCATATAGCGCTGGGCGTATATACCGTAACTGGGATGACGGACGTTATCCTGCCCGTAGCTCTGCCAGGCAACGACCATGTCAAGGTCGTCGTTGATTGCCGCGGCGGGCAACATTTGCGCTTGAGCGGTCGTGGTATTGACTCGAAATTCGGCACCCACTGCGGTACCGGTCGTATCATAGCGTTGCGCGTAAATACCTTTACCATCGCCATCCTGGGTCATGCTTTCCCAGGCCATAACCAGATCGCCGCCGGGATCCATAGCGGCTACGGGCGTGGTTTGATCATTGTTGAATTCCGTGTTGACTCGGAACTCACTGCCGACCGGCGTGCCGATGACATCAAAGCGCTGGGCGTAGATTCCTGTACTACCGTCACTGTCCTGAGCGGCACTCTGCCAGGCCACGATAAAATCGCCTGCGGCGCTCATGGCCACAGTTGCCGCGGTTTGTTCATTGGCGGCCGTGGTATTTACCTGGAATTCAGCACCGACCGGCGTGCCGGTGG
>CAYWIQ010000283.1:0-3089 GCA_964458405.1 uncultured Chromatiaceae bacterium | reverse complement strand
ATGGTCAGGATGTTGAGAATGTTACCCAGGGTTTCCAGCATCTGTTCCTGAGTGGTGACGGTATAGTCCTCACTGCCGTGGCGGGCGGTGAGCACGCGACGGATCGCCGCCGAGACTTCGGCGCTGGAGGCATTCTCGTTATAGAGCACGTCGATCGCCACCAGGCTATCGCGATTGAACATCTCCAAGCCCTTGGCGGCGGGGATGTACACGGCGTCGTCCATGTCGAAGCCCAGGACTTGTCCCTTGGATTCCATGGTGCCGATCACCGTGTAGCGGCTGTTGGCGATACGGATACGCTCGCCCAAGGGGTTGGTGTTGCCGAACAACTCATCGCGTACCTTGCTGCCCAGTACGGCGAAGGTCCGCGGGGCGCGGGGATTGTCCGCGGGCAGAAACCGTCCGCTGGCAACCTTGAGGCTGAACACGCTGGGCATGTGCGGTCCCACCCCGAATATCATGGTGCGGCGACGCCGGCCTTGGTATTCCGCCTCGGCGTTGCCCTGCACCACCGGCACCACGTCACGCACCTGCGACAAACCTTTTAATGCCTCGGCATCATCCAGGCTGAGAGGGCGCACCGAGGCGATGGTACCCACCGGTGTGCCTTGGGTGGTGGTCTTGCCGGGATTGATTTCGATGAGATGGGTACCGAACTGGGTGAACTCGGTCAAGACATAGTGGCGAATGCCTTCGCCGATGGCGGTGAGCAACACCACGGCGGTGATGCCGATGGCGATACCCAAGCCAGTCAGGCCGCTGCGCAGGCGGTGTGACGTGATGGAAGACAATGTGAAACGAAATCCGTCACCGAGCAACATAACCGATCACCGCTTTTGCAGGGCGCGTACCGGATCGAGGCGCGCCGCGCGCTTAGCCGGCAGGATGCCGAACAATAATCCCGCAGCCAGGGCGACGCCCACCGCGGCGATGAGCGCCCACCACGGCGGCCCTACCGGTAAGGAAGGATAGATACGACCAATCAGCCAACTGCCGCCCTGTCCTACGATCAGGCCGATGGCCGCCCCGATGAGCGATAACAAAGCCGCCTCGGCGAGGAACAGACGCAGGATCTGTTGCGCCGGGGCACCCAATGCCTTTAAAAGGCCGATTTCCGAGGTGCGCTGGGTGACGGCCACCAGCATCACGTTCATGATGAGAATGCCGGCCACCACCAGGCTGATGGAGGCGATACCGGCCACGGCGAAGGTGAGGGCCTGGAGGATCTTATCAAAGGTGGCGAGTACCGCATCTTGGGTTACCACCGTGACATCTTCCTCGCCTTGGTGGCGGGATTTGATGGTATTGACGATGTGGCGTTTGGCGGCCGGGATCAGGTCGCGGCTGCGGGCCTCCACCAAGATGCGGAACAGGGACGAGGTGTTGAGTAGACTCTGGGCGGCGGCCACGGGAATCACTACCAGGTCGGCGGTATTGACGCCGATGGATTGACCCTCCGAGGCCAGGATGCCGATGACCCGGAAGCGGCGGTCGCCGATGCGTATCCACTCGCCCAAGGCTGGCGTCGCGCCGAACAGTTCATCGCGGACCTTGGTGCCCAGGACGCAGACCGCCGCCGCGTTCTCGGGATCGCCGGGCGGCAGGAAGCGGCCCTGATTCATCTTGAAATGACGAATAGTGAGAAACTCGGCGGTGGTGCCCAGGATCACCACGTCCCGTTCCCGTCCGCCCCACGATACCGGCGCCGCCCCGACGTTGATCGGCGCCACCCGTGCTACCGTGTTGCTGTGGGCCAAGGCTGCGGCGTCGGCAATGGTCAGGTCGCGCGGCGTCTCGGCGGTGAACATTGAGGGGCCCAGGCCGGCGGTTTCAGAGCGTCCCGGCAGGACGATGATCATGTGGGTTCCCAGGGCTGAGAACTCGCCGGTGACATAGCGCCGCGCCGCCTCGCCCAATGAGGTCAACACCACCACCGACGCCACGCCGATGGCCATGGCCAATAGCATCAAGCCCGCCCGCAGCCGGTAACCGCGCAAGGTACCCAGGGCGAAGCCTATGCTGTCGGTGAACTTCATGGCGGCATGGACTGTAGTGTATCCGCCGTGACGCGGCCATCCACCATGCGGATGGTGCGCCGAGCACGCTTGCCGAGATCGTTATCGTGGGTGACGACGATCAGGGTCAAGCCGTCCGCATTGAGTTTTTCCAGCAGCTTGATGACATCCTGACCGGAGGCGCGATCCAGATTGCCGGTGGGTTCATCGGCAAGCAGCACCGCCGGATGCATGATGGTGGCGCGGGCGATGGCGACCCGCTGACGCTGGCCGCCGCTGAGTTGTTCGGGGCGGTGTTCGGCCCGATCACCCAGGTTGACCGCGGCGATGGCTTGGGCCACCCGCTGTTGACGTTCTTGGGCCGGCAACCCCGCCAGCAACAAGGGCAGGGCGATATTGTCGGCGGCGCTGAGACGCGGCACCAGGTGGAAAAATTGAAACACGAAACCGATGGTCTCGCTGCGGATATGCGCCTGGTCCTGATCATCCAAGGCGGTAACGTCACGACCGTCCAACAGGTAGGTGCCGCTGTCGGGCCTATCCAGGAGGCCGATGGCATGCAACAAGGTGGATTTGCCCGAACCCGACGGCCCCATGATGGAAACATACTCTCCGCGCTGGATGGTGAGGTTGATGTCGTTGAGGGCATGAACCTGCTGTTCACCCACTTGGAAGCGGCGGTGAATGTTATGCAATTCGATCATGATGCGGATTGCGATTTTTCCGGCATGGCGCGGGCGCCGGCCTTTACCCCTTCGCGGTCGATGGACAGCACCACCCGGTCGCCGGCGGCCAATCCGGACAGGACCTCGGTGTATTTCCAATTGGATAGGCCGGCTTTAAAGTTGCGTTCCTCCAGCAGCTGGGTTGTCGGGTTGTAGACCAGGACCCGATGTCCTTCCAGTACCGCTTCGGTTGGTACCCGCAGTACATCGTGGTGGACGTTGACGATGATCTCCAGGTCGGCACTGTAGCCGGGACGCAGGCTTTGATAGTCGGCGGGATCGGTGAATAAGGCCTCGACATCGACGGTGCGACCGGTAAGGTCACGGTCGATCCCGAGCGCGTCTACAC
>CAYWIQ010000282.1:0-3094 GCA_964458405.1 uncultured Chromatiaceae bacterium | reverse complement strand
CCAGCGGCGGCCAAACCGGCCTCCAACGCCGACTCGAACATATAGCCGGAGATCCGGGTGTCCTTGCCAATCACGACCTTGCAGCCGTTGTTGCTGGCAAACACCTTACCGGCAGCCCAACCCAGGCGCATAATGAAATCCGGGGTAATGGGTCCTTCGCCTACCCTGCCGCGAACCCCGTCGGTGCCAAAATATTTACGCCCCATCTTATTTCTCCCTTACTGATTTAACTGCCTGTACGGCGCGAATAGCCTGCACGGTAGGACCCACGTCGTGGGCCCGTATGATACTGGCCCCCAGCCAAACCGCCAATGCCGCCAAGCCAAGACTGCCGGCCAGGCGTTGCTCGACCGGTAAATCCAGAATCGACCCCAGCATGGATTTTCTTGAGACCCCGACCAAAACCGGGTACCCCATGGCCACAAACTGCGGCAGCCGTTTAAACAGCATCAGATTGTGCTGCAGGGTTTTGCCGAAGCCAAAACCCGGATCCAGGATAAGTTGTTCCCGGACCATTCCCGCCGCTTCACACGCCCGGACCCGCTGTTGCAAAAAGCCCTGAATATCCGCCACCACATCCGCGTAGACCGGATTTGCCTGCATGGTACGCGGCTCACCTTGCATATGCATTAAACATACCGGTACGCGCAGTTGCGCAGCCGTCGCCAGAGCCCCGGGCTCACGCAAGGCCAGCACATCATTGACGATATGCGCCCCGGCCGCGACCGCCTCACGCATCACCTGCGGCTTGCTGGTATCAATGGAAATCACCACGTCCAGTTCGCGGGCAATGCGCTCGACTACTGGGACCACCCGCTCCAGCTCCTCGGCCACAGCAACGGGTTGAGCCCCGGGACGGGTGGATTCGCCGCCGATATCGATGATAGCGGCACCTTCCTCTACCATGCGTCGCGCCTGCTGCAGGGCAACGTCGGTAGTGGTGTAACGACCGCCGTCGGAAAACGAATCCGGGGTAAGGTTGAGGATCCCCATGACCTGGGGCTGCTGGAGATCGAGTTGTCGGGTGCCGAATTGCATGACATCAAAAACCAACGCCCCGCGAAAGCGGGGCGTTATCGTTAAGACAGCTTAGCCTTTAGTGCTCAGAGGCCGGGCCGCCGATTTTGCCGTCACTGGTGCCCGGCTCACCGCCGCCAGCCGTCGCCGTTGGCCCACCTCCCATCGGCTCGTGGTCGTCCCAGCCTTCCGGGGTACGTGGCTCACGTCCGGACATGATGTCCTTGATTTGATCACTGTCGATGGTCTCGTACTTGATCAGGGCCTTGGCCATGGCGTGCAACTTGTCCATCTGATCCGTGAGGATCTTCTCGGCGCGCTTGTAGTTGCGATCCACAATCGACTTGATCTCCTCATCGATGATATGGGCGGTCTCGTCGGAGACGTTCTTGTGTTGCGTCACGGAATGGCCCAGAAAGACCTCGCCCTCTTCTTCACTGTAAGTCAGCGGACCCAGCTTTTCGGACAAGCCCCACTTGGTCACCATGTTGCGGGCAAGCTCCGTGGTGCGGTGGATATCATTGGACGCACCGGTAGTGACATGCTCCAAACCGAAGATCAGCTCTTCGGCGATGCGCCCGCCAAACAGGCTGGAAATCGAACTCTCCAGGCGTTCCCTGCTGTAGCTGTACCGATCCTCTTCCGGCAGGAACATGGTCACGCCCAAGGCACGGCCACGGGGAATGATCGTCACCTTATACACCGGGTCGTGCGACGGCACGTTCAGGCCAACAATGGCGTGGCCGGCCTCGTGATAGGCGGTGAGTTTCTTTTCCTCCTCGTTCATGACCATGGATTTGCGCTCAGCGCCCATCATGATCTTGTCCTTGGCACGCTCAAACTCGTCCATGCCGACCAGACGCCGGTTGGCCCGGGCGGCGAACAAGGCCGCTTCATTCACCAGGTTGGCGAGATCGGCGCCGGAGAAACCCGGGGTCCCGCGTGCAATGATCTTCGGTTGCACGTTATCGCCCAAGGGCACTTTACGCATATGGACCTTGAGGATCTGTTCGCGTCCGCGCAGATCGGGCAGGGGTACGACCACCTGGCGATCGAAACGGCCCGGACGTAACAGCGCCGGGTCGAGGACGTCGGGCCGGTTGGTGGCGGCAATCACGATCACACCCTCGTTGCCTTCAAAACCATCCATCTCCACCAGCAACTGGTTGAGGGTCTGTTCGCGTTCATCGTGTCCACCGCCGAGACCGGCACCACGGTGGCGGCCGACGGCATCGATTTCGTCGATGAATATGATGCACGGCGCATGCTTCTTGGCCTGGTCGAACATGTCGCGCACCCGCGAGGCGCCGACGCCGACAAACATCTCCACGAAGTCGGAACCGGAAATGGTAAAAAACGGCACCTTGGCTTCGCCAGCAATGGCCTTGGCCAGCAAGGTCTTACCGGTTCCCGGCGGGCCGACCATCAGCACCCCGCGCGGGATCTTGCCGCCGAGCTTCTGGAACTTGCCCGGGTCGCGCAGGAATTCGACCAGTTCAGCCACTTCTTCCTTGGCCTCGTCGCAGCCGGCCACGTCCTGAAAAGTCACCTTGACCTGGTCCTCACCGAGCATGCGCGCTCGGCTCTTGCCGAACGAGAGGGCGCCACGGCCCCCGCCGCCGCCCTGCATCTGGCGCATGAAAAACAACCACAAGCCCACGATCAGGAAGATCGGGAACCAGGAGATGAAGATTTGCGTCCACAGGCCTTGATCAGGGGGTTCGGCCTTGATCACGACACCGTTATCTTTGAGTTCACCAATCAGCGCGGTGTTATTCGTTTCCGGGCTGTAGGTGATGAAGGTTGAGCCATCTTTCTTCTTCCCGGTAATCACCCGACCGTTGATGTCCACCGAGGAGATACCCCGATTGTCCACTTCCGACAGAAAGGCGCTGTAATTGATCGTGGCGTTCGAACTCGGACCGCTCAGGTGTTTGAAAACCGTCATCAGGATGAAGGCGATGATGACCCACAGGATAATGTTCTTGGCTAAATCGTTCAATTTAATGCCTCGAGTGGTTGGGATGAATCTGTACGTACATTATGGAAGCTCCATGCCGGTATCTCAAGCAAGACC
>CAYWIQ010000281.1:1662-3102 GCA_964458405.1 uncultured Chromatiaceae bacterium | reverse complement strand
GGCGCCCTGTTCTGGATGTGGGTGACCGCCTTCATCGGCATGGCCACCAAGTTCACCGAATGCACCCTGTCCCTGAAATTCCGCGAGGTGGCCCCCGACGGCCAGGTGGCGGGCGGTCCCATGTATACCCTGCTGCACGGCCTGAAGATGCCCAGGCTCGCCACCGCCTTTGCCAGCTTCGCCCTCATCGCCTCCTTCGGCATCGGCAACATGGTGCAGGCCAACTCGGTGGTGGACGGATTGGGTTTCATCTTCCCAGCGTTAAAAGAGGACGGCTGGCTGGCGGGCCTGATCATGGCGATGATGGTGGGCATGGTGATCCTGGGTGGCGTCAAGCGCATCGCCAAGGTGACCAGCACCTTGGTGCCCTTCATGGCCATCTTCTATCTTGTCGGCTCTCTATTGGTGCTGGCCAACCACTTCACCGATATCCCCAACGCCTTTTGGACCATTGTTAATTCCGCTCTCAATCCCTGGGCGGCGGGCGGGGCCGCCGTGGGCGAGGCCATCCGCTGGGGCGTGGCCCGCGGCCTGTTCTCCAACGAAGCGGGGTTGGGCTCGTCACCCATGGCCCACGCCGCGGCGCGCACCAACGAACCGGTGCGGGAAGGATTGGTGGCCATGATGGAACCCTTCATCGACACCCTTGTAATCTGTTCCATGACTGGCCTGGTGATCGTCGCCACCGGGGCCTACGCCCACCATCCCGAAAACGCGGTGGGCGCCGCCCTCACCGCCTTTGCCTTCAGCGAGACCCTGGGGGCGGGCGGGGCTTGGGTGGTGGGGATCGGCCTGACCTTGTTCGCCTTCTCCACCATCATTTCCTGGTCCTACTATGGTGACCGCGCCGCCAAATTCCTGTTCGGCGACCGGGCGGTCCGGCCTTATCGGGTGGTCTATAGCCTGATGGTGGTGTTCGGCGCGGCGGTGCCGTTGCCGTTGGTGTGGAACCTGGCGGACATCACCAATCTGTTCATGGCGCTGCCCAACCTGCTGAGCCTGATCATGTTGGCGGGGCTGGTGCGCGTCCTCAAGCAAGACTACTTCTCACGACCCCACCAACGCACGCAGTAACACGGCCGGCAAATTAGGCCCTGCCAGCAGACAAGGTCTGAATCATTTGTCATTCCGGGCGGAGCGTGGCGAAGACCCGGAATCCACTGCTTTTATACGGCCCTTACTGGATTCCTCCCGGCGAAAGCCGGGATCACGCCGGAATGACGCTAACTAAATTGATCTAAGCTTCCCTGTCCCGTTTCATTTCTCGCTGCGCTCGAAATGACGACCCTGGAATTTTACTTTGTGGAGATCAAGCCCCGGCCGGACATCAATGGGCGATGTGTGGCCAGTACTTGTCGAAATTAAAAGAAGGACTGTGGGGGTGGGTATGGCACTGGGCGCACATCTCCTCCGGTTTCCAATCCGCATTGGCCACCGGCT
>CAYWIQ010000281.1:0-1652 GCA_964458405.1 uncultured Chromatiaceae bacterium | reverse complement strand
TCCGCAACTACTCCCGGTTGGACGTCGATTTTGCCCCCGGATTTCACGTGTTGCCGCGCCGCGCCGTGACAGGACTCGCACTGCACGTTGGTTAGCGATGCCGTGGCATCCATATCGATATAGCCGCCAGGCTTGTTGAAGCCGACGGTATGGCATTGCAGACAATTGGGATCGAACGACTTGTTGACGTCTTCCAGGGCGCTGAACGCCTCGGCATGGTGTGATTTACTCCATATTTTATACGCGTCCTGATGGCAATACTTGCAAGGTTCATCACCGACGAAGGGCGTTTCGCCGCTGGCCTGGGCCTTACGCAGCGCCACCATCTTCGCGTAATTTTTCTTGATACCGGCCGTGTAGGCGGCATACCAGCCTTTCATATCAGGATCGTCGGGCACGGTCTTGGGCAGGGCGATCACTTTATGTTGCCAAGAAACGATACGACCACCTCCGTCAAGTTTGAGATCCACCCGACCCAGCCGCATACCCCGCGATCCCGGCTGCAACACCAACGTCTTTCCCAGCCGTTGCGGTTTGCCGAAATTTTCATAACCGGGATGGATCAACAGGATATCGATATCCTGCATGGGGAGTAGCTTCTGCGCATCCTTCAACGACAAGGTGGTGGTCGTGACCACCAATGCGTCATCACGCCTGGCCGCCGCGATGCGCTTGATCAGATCGGCGGCATCGTTACGCACCCGGCTGTGATCTCCCTTCATGGCCTTTTGCGGCGCGGTCCTGGGATCCACCCAGGAAAAAAACGCCGCGGTAACCTTGCCGTGCCGCACCCGCCGCTCATCACTGAACGTCTTGTCCAGCCAGTTACTCGCCACCCAGGGCAAGGGAGCGGTTTTTAGAAATTTCGTGCCGTACTGTAAATCGTCCCATTGCAGGCCGACGGCGTCATACCCGATTTTGGACAGACCTTTAAGGATATATTCGTTGGTCAGCCGTCCGTTGGCGGCAAAGCCGCTTAACAATCCGCCCGACGACACCAGAAATAGATTGGCGTCCTCGCCGCGCAAGCGCCTAATCATGGTGGCGCGGCGGCGAATACCGCCCAGATCACCTTCCGCGGTACAACCGCAGGGTTCCAGCTCACCGTCCAGATTGCCGGAGTACACCAGGGTTACGCTCTGCGCCGCGTCGGCCGCAACCGACGGCGCCGCCTGCACGGCAATCCCCATTACCAGGCAGATGAGCCCTAGCCACGATTTATTCAAGATCCATGCTCTCATTCAACCCTCTCCACAAGGGTATCTACAGCCAATACGTCTTTTACCACCCATTTATGACACGCATACCGCATTGTGGCGCGGCGATCCGGAGACGTGATGTTAAGCCGGTGACTGGGACGGTTGTTCGGTAGGAGCGGGCAACCTATTCGGTTACACCCGCACCTCAGGACATGAAGAGACCCGGGATGGAAGATTATACATAAAGCGATTAAAGCGTCTATTCCGAAGTATGCAATTCAAACACGGAGAAGTCGGCTTGAGCAATGATCACCTTACCCAGGGCACCACTACGGTGATAACCGCCATACATCACCGCCACACGGCTACCGGTGATGAGGCCGTACTTATTGTCGCATAGAAGCCGCAATTTGCCACCCCGGTCGCGGAGCAATAATACCGGCATCAACTTCT
>CAYWIQ010000280.1:0-3114 GCA_964458405.1 uncultured Chromatiaceae bacterium | reverse complement strand
GGCCGTCAGTTGTGCTTGCGGCAGGCCGTCGAGTTGGACGGTGACCGCCACCGACGCAGTGCCTTGGATGCGATTATCGTCGCCTTTTATGGCCGGATCGAAGTCGCTGGGGATAGTGGCCGAGACGTTGATGGTGGCGTCCGCCGAATTGGCATTGTCCGCCAAGGTGCCCATCAGTTTGGCCGATGAGGGGATAAAGCGCACGTTCGGTCCGGTGCTGCCACTGGGAAAGGGCTTGGCATCGTTGAGCTGTATGGAGCCGGTGAACGAGACCGGGTCAGTGACGCTATCGCCGATCTGCTCGAGGGTGGCATCCATATTAAATCCCGCCGATGCGATATCGGCGTTGTTGATGCTTGGTCCGGAAATGAGATTGCGGGGAGGTCCTTCGAAAGTGACACTCGCCGTGCCGCTGTTGATGGTAAGTGATACGCCCCCCGCACTGGTATTGCTGTTCGTTGTTTGAATATTTCCCGAGATGCTGGCATCCAGTCCGGGCATCGAGGTGGCGGGTGTGGAGAAGCTGATGCTCAGATTGTTCACCGTTTCATCAAAGACCGTGCCGGAGAGGGTCACCGTGGTATTGAGCACGCCGTTGTCGATGGTAACCGTACCCGTGCCTACGGGCGCACCTATGTCCTGATTAGGATATTGGAGAGTATAAGGGGATGAGAGAGGAACAGTCTGATTCTGATAGGCGTATATCATGATCTCCACCGCAGCAACCAAGGAATTACCCAGCTGATTCATCAGCGGTGAGGTGACCGCGCCAGCGCTATTGAGATGGGCGCCAAAGGCGTCGGCGGCGGGACCCGGCTGCGCCAGACTCACGCCCCAGGTGCGGATCTCCTGGATCAGCGCCTTGGCCTTGGCGATGTCGCTACTGCCCGCATTGGCGTTGGCCTTGACGGCGACCAGGCCGTTGCCGCCGGCAGCGATGGCGGTATTAATTTGATTCTGCAACTGGGTGAGGACGCCGGTTTGATCGTTCAATCCCATGTTTTGAAGCTGATTCATGGCGGCGGTGACGATGGCCTGGAGGGAAAGCGGTGTCCCATTGCCGTTGGCGCTGATGTTGTCCCCGGCCACGGAGTCGGCGAGCTTGTTGAGCGCCGTCGTCAAGCTGTCGGTATCGGCATTGCCGGAGGCATCGAAGGCGATCTTGCCGATAGCCGAGGCCAGGACCGCGTAGGTGATTTGTGCCTTGGTGACACCGGTTGCCGCCAATGCCGTGGCATCGGTAAGGTCAACCGGTTGCAGGGACACGATGTCCAGTCCGCCCAGCAGGTTGCTGATGGCCGAGTTGGCGTTGTTCACCGCCGTCGCATCGAGGCTGGATGCAGCACGGGCGCGCTTGGCCGCCGCGGTGGTGAAGGGGGTGATATTGACCGACAGCGTATCGCCGGCATTGGCATTGGCGATGATGGCATCCATGGTGAGTCCATTGACGTGCATCTCTTCGCCGAAGTCCACCGATTTGTTTGTGTCAGAGATATTGTCATTGCGGAGGCCACAGCCGCCTGCAACGTCGCAAACCATGGTGGTACCGGCGTCGCCCGTCAGGACAAAATCGATGGGGCCGCCGCTATAGCTGGAATCGAGGGTGATGGAATACTTACCGCTGTCATCGGTGGTGGCGCTGCCCACTTGACGGAGTGGATTACCGCTGGCATCGAGTTCGTTGGCGACAATATTACCCTGTTTGATAATGCCGTCGACCACCGCGCCGGTGGATGTGGCGCCGGCGAAGCTTGCAGGCGATCCGGATGGATTGGAGGCGGGTGTGCTTCCGCCACCGCCTGAGCCGCAGCCCGCCAGTAAACCGATCGCAAGAATGGCGCCTACAGAGAGATGTAGATTCTTCTTCATGATATGTCCCCCATTTTTCTATGTGCTGTTGGCCACAACAGTCCGGTTTTCTTGTGCCGCCTAATACCTAGAAAAATTAGCAAGCTTGCTGGTGATGGGCGCCGGCAACATCCGGTATCTTATCAGCGCCTTGAAGCTTATTTTTGCCGGCAAAAGTGAGGTATTAGACGCTAATATTATCAAGGCTCGCGCCACAATGCAGCAGTCTTAAGGCTTGGGTTAGAGGATGGGCTAGGGGTAGAGGGGTCGACGTCCGGCAGGCAATTAAACCAGATTATAAGTAATATAATTCAATGCCTTGCAACACAGCGGGTCGATAGCGGTTACGTTCCAGTGGCGGTAGTATCTACCGCGCGGGGCGGTGCTAAGGGCCCCTGGGAAGGGTCCCGATAGCGGCGAGCCGACTACCGAGGGGCCTCCGCATGGGTGACTACAATTTCGGATTTTCGTTATGAGCTACTGGATGTTATGACCCAACCTTCTGCTGCGCTAATGTTACGGGCATTGCGGCATCGCAATTACCGTTTGTTTTTTATCGGCCAGAGTATCTCCCTGGTGGGTACTTGGATGACCCGGCTGGCGGCGACGTGGTTGCTGTGGCGGCTGACCCATTCGGTGGAGATGCTGGGGGCGTTGGGGTTCGCCGGTCAGGTGCCCACCTTTATATTCGCGCCCTTCGCCGGGGTGTGGGTGGACAGGCTCAACCGCCATACCTTGCTGGTGGTTACCCAGGTGCTGGCGATGTTGCAGGCCTTCGCTTTGGCGGCGCTGGTGTTGTCGGGGGCTATCTTGGTGTGGGAGATCTTCGCCTTGCAGTTGTTGCTGGGGGTGATCAATGCCTTCGATATGCCCAGCCGTCAGTCGTTGTTGATCGATCTCATCGAGGATCGCGCCGATCTGCCCAATGCGGTGGCGCTTAACTCGTCCATGGTCAACGGGGCGCGTCTCATCGGACCCTCTATCGCCGGGCTGCTGGTGGCGTGGGCGGGCGAGGGCTGGTGTTTTTTCGCCGACGGGGTGAGTTATATGGCGGTGATCGTGTCGCTGCTGGTAATGCGGGTATCGTTGCGGCCGCGCGCCGCCAAGGGCAAGCGAGTGTGGCACGATCTGCGCGATGGTTTGAATCACGCCTTCGGCTTCACGCCGATCCGGGCGATCCTGTTGTTGCTGGCATTGTTGGGCCTGGCGGGGATTCCGTATCGGGTGTTGATGCCGGTGATCGCGGCGCGCACGTTGCACGGCGGA
>CAYWIQ010000279.1:0-3126 GCA_964458405.1 uncultured Chromatiaceae bacterium | reverse complement strand
GAAAGCTTCGAGCAGCATACCCTGCCCAAGGAACTGATAGAGGAGGAATTGCCCTATCTGTTGGACGGTATGGCGGGGATTCAATTGCTGGCAGCGGAAGAATCTGTACTGGGCATTGAGTTACCCGGCACGGTGGTCTTGGAGATTGTCGCCTGTGCTCCACCCCTGAAGGGGGCCTCCGCCACGGCGCGTAGCAAACCTGCCACGCTGAATACCGGCTTGGTGGTACAAGTCCCGGAATATCTAGCTCAAGGGGAACACATCCGCATTAATACCCAAACCGGAAAATTCACCTCGCGCGCTTGAACGTTTGGCCGTTTCACCAGGGAATTTGGCGCCAAACAGCGCGAGACTATCGTCATAACCAGCCCCACGAAGATGTGATGGTGGGCATTATCCAAGTGTCTTCCGCGTAGCACTTAATCCCGCAATACAATTGCGGCGTTAGTCTTCTTCCGCAAGGCGGGTAGCGATCTTTACCCCACCGAGCAGCGTTTTGTGCACTGGACACCGCTCCGCGATTTCCAGGAGACGTTGACGCTGTTCGGCGCTAAGCGCCCCATGCAGGCGGATAACCACGTCGAAATGATCTATTTTGGTTGATCCTTGCACCGCGTCGCGGCCGTCATCGACCTGGCGCTTTTCATGTTGCAGGCGTATCTCGACCTCATCCAACGGCCAGCGTTTGCGATCGGCATACATGCGTAGGGTAATGACGGTACAAGCCCCCAACGCCGAATTGAGTAATTCATAGGGCGAAGGGGCTTGATCGCCACCCCCCGTAGCCGGCGGCTCATCCGCACTCCATTGATGATCAGCGGCCGTGATCTCTGTGTAGTAATGATCGCGACCGATGTACACCGCCACTTCCCGCGGACCGGCGGTATCGATCACGGGCGGCCTTGTGTTACCCAGATATCTTTCTGCCCAAGTCGCGATCAGCCGACCGGCATAATCCGCATCTGCATCGGCACTCAACAAGTGGTCCGCATTATCCAGCGATACAAAA
This sequence comes from uncultured Chromatiaceae bacterium, assembly GCA_964458405.1. GTDB lineage: Bacteria > Pseudomonadota > Gammaproteobacteria > DRLM01 > DRLM01 > JARRQJ01. The sequence continues at coordinate 2,117 of CAYWIQ010000279.1, read as the reverse complement.
CTCTTGGGATGAATCGCGGCGCGGTAAATGCGCGCGGCGTTGTCGACGCTGACCACTGCGTCACCGGGGGCTTGAAGAATCAAAAGGGCACGTCCCAGCTGTCGCAAGGTATCATCCATGTCTACATCATGTGAGGAGTCCAGCCAACCGCGGTTGATGCGATAGGTTTTACCCGCAACGCTTATCTCGGCTTCTGACTGTGTAGCAAGCGTATCTCGCGCCGCGTCAAAATGCTGGAAAAGGTGAGTCGGTTTATAGGGCGATGCCAAAACCGCAACCGCCTTACTGGCTGGAATGTGCGCCGCAGCGGCAAGCATTGCGGTCCCACCCAATGAATGGCCGATCAACAGCTCTGGGGCACCGTATTGTCCTTCGAGAAAACGTGCCGCAGCGATCACATCGGCTACGTTGGACGCGAAATGCGTCTTAGCGAAATCACCTTCACTGTCGCCCAACCCGGTGAAATCAAAGCGCAGCACCGCGATACCGCTGCGCGCCAAGATGCGGCTGATGCGGACAATGGCCCGAAGATTACGACTACAGGTGAAGCAGTGGGCAAACAACGCAAAGGATCGCGGCGAATGCGTTACCGGCAAATCGAGATTGGCGGCCAACCGGTGACCTCGATCGTTGAGAAAACTTATGTGCAACGACCGCATTGGCTTTCCGTATGACCGGCGCAAGGACCCTGCAAGATTTTAGAAGAAAACCCTCGCCGTCATGACCTCAATGATGCTGATCATCGGGGCCGTGGACGTGACCGTGGCTCAACTCTTCCCCGGTGGCGTCGCGCACATCCGCGACGGTGACATCGAAATGCAGGGTCACGCCTGCCAAGGGATGATTGGCATCAATGGTCACGTTGTCACCCTGCACACTCACTACGGTAACCACCCGTGGCCCGTTTTCGCCCATGGCTTGAAACTGCATGCCGACCTGGATGTCCTGTTCGGTGTCGAATTGCGTGCGGGGAAGCTGCTGAACTAAACTTTCGTCGCGAACGCCATAGGCATTTTCCGGGTCTATGACGGCATTGACTTGATCACCTTTAGCCTTGCCCTCCAATGCCGCCTCCAAGCCGGGGATGATGTTTCCGATGCCGTGAATGTAGGCGAAGGGCCCCCTGCCCTGTGAACTGTCCAACTCGGTCCCTTGGGGGTCGGTTAGGGTGTAGTCTATGGAGATGACCTTGTTTTTTGCGACTTGCATGGAAATTTCCTTCTCATCGAATCGAAATTGATGGCAGTCTACGCCTTTATCCCCATGAGGCCAACCCATGCCACCGAATGACGGTTGCGGTGACGGACCGGTTATGAAGCAACGGGATGATAAGCAAAAGCTTTCACTACTGATAAACGATGCCGAACTCGGCGATGCCCGCGCCCAGCGGTTGCTGGCACTACGCTATTGGCGTGGCCGTGGCGTTGTCCAAAGCGATGCACTCGCCGCTTATTGGATGAAAAAGGCCGCGGAGCAACGGCTGGTGCTGGCGGAGCGCGACCTGGCGGGATTTTACGATCAGGGAATAGGCGTGGAACGCGATCCCAATCAGGCCTTGAGACTTTATAAATCAGCAGCCCAGCGCGGCGACCCCATTGCCGAGAAATTTCTTCGGGATCTGCTGAAAACACCGCATTGAAACTGTAGTGAGGCCACCCTTATACCGCTACCCTCAATCATCAAGGGAATCGAGATCGTCCTCCAAATACTTTGCAATCAGTTGCATTTCCGCCGGCGTGAGATATTTGGATTGGCATTCGCGAAGCTTGTCAGGTGAACTCAGGATTTCCTTCACGGCCTGAATCCATTCGTCCAACTGAGAATCGCGATAGCGATAGCGGCCAAAAGGAAAATCCAACCAGCCGTAACCGTCTCTAGCGGCGAATTCCTCCGGTGATACATCGATAGTGAACGTTTCTTTGACTCTATTTTCGGTTTCTTCGGAAGCTAATGGCCGTTCGGCGGCGTCGGTCATGCATTCCCCCCAACTACTCTACAGACTAAATGCGCACGCCGATTTTATACACGAAAAAAAACTCTATAGAAAGCACCTTTACATAAAGATAACAACCAGATTTTAATATAGTTATATGCTAAATACGGAGATCATTTATTAT
>CAYWIQ010000278.1:0-3131 GCA_964458405.1 uncultured Chromatiaceae bacterium | reverse complement strand
GCGTGGTCCCTGGGGGTACCGGCGGTGGCGGTGCATCACATGGAAGGACATCTGTTGGCGCCGATGCTGGAAGACGATCCGCCGCCCTTTCCCTTCGTGGCGCTGTTGGTGTCCGGCGGCCATACCCAGTTGGTGCGTGTCGACGGCGTCGGCCGCTACAGCTTGCTAGGTGACACCTTGGATGATGCGGCAGGCGAAGCCTTCGATAAGACCGCCAAATTGCTGGGGCTGGGCTATCCCGGCGGCCCTGCCCTGGCGCGGCTCGCCGAGCGGGGCGATGCGGCGCGCTTTCATTTTCCCAGGCCTATGATCAACCGGCCGGGGCTGGATTTTAGTTTTAGCGGTTTGAAGACCTTTACCCTCACCACCCTGCAGACCCAGGGCGGCGATGAGCAGACTCATGCCGATATCGCCCGCGCCTTTGAGGAGGCGGTGGCCGAGACCCTGGCGATCAAGTGTCGTCGCGCCCTTGCCCAAACCGGGCTGCAACGGCTGGTGGTGGCGGGCGGCGTCAGCGCCAACCGCCGTTTGCGCGGCGCCCTGCAGGTCATGGCGGAGGAGCAAGGCGCCAAGGTCTATTATCCCCGACTGGAGTTTTGTACCGATAACGGCGCCATGATCGCTTATGCCGGCTATCAACGCCTGCACCACGGCCAGACCGATCCCTTGGCGTTTAACGCCTGGCCGCGTTGGTCGCTGACCCAACCTACACCGTTTGAGGCCGAGGCGCCGTAGCCCCCATGTCCGTCAAGAATTGGTTTGAAGAGAAACAATCGGCATGGTTGTATCGGGTGGTCACCCGGGCCGAATCCGATCCGCGTAAAGTCAGCCTGTTCGCCGATTTGGCGGACGCGGCGGAATCCCAGGCGCGCATCTGGGAAAAGGAGCTGGAAAAATCCGCTGGGGGCGTGCCGCCGTTCCATCCTACCTTACGCGCCCGCCTGGTGGCCCACTTGATCCGGTTGTTGGGGCCGCGCGCGGTGCGTCCCATCTTGATTGCCATGAAGGTGCGGGGCATGTCGGTGTATCAAGGGCGGCCGGTGCACGGCGGCCATCCCATGCCCACCACCGTTTCCGAGATCGGCGGTCGTCACAAGAGCGTGGAGGCGGGCGGTAATGTCCGCGCCGCGGTGTTCGGGGTCAATTGTTCATGGGGGTGGCGGGCGCCACCGCGGATCTGCAGGTGGTCTATCTGTCCGGCATCGCCGGCTTGTTGGCCGGGGCCTTCTCCATGGCGGCCGGCGAGTATGTGTCCATGCGCTCCCAGCGCGAGCTGTTCGAATACCAGATCTCCCTGGAGCGGGAAGAGTTGGAAGAGTACCCCCTGGAAGAACAAGAAGAACTGGCGCTGATCTATCACGCCCGCGGCCTTTCCAAGGAGCAGGCGGATGAGGTTGCCGCCGAGTTGATGAAGGACAAGGAGCAGGCGCTGGATACCCTGGCCCGCGAGGAACTGGGACTGAATCCCGCCGATCTCGGCTCGCCGTGGGGGGCGGCCGGGTCGTCCTTTCTGTCGTTCGGGGTGGGGGGGATGGTGCCCCTGCTGCCGTTCCTGTTTGCGCGGGGTAATGGCGTCATGATGGAGGTGGTCGGGGTGACCGCCATCGCTTTGTTCTTGGTGGGGGCCGCCTTGAGCCTGTTCACCGGCAAGGATGCCTGGCGGAGCGGCCTGCGTATGGTGCTGATCGGCGGGGGTGCAGGGCTGGTGACCTTCCTGGTGGGCAAGGTGTTGGGGGGCACCGTTCTGTGAGCTGAGCCGCGCGTAGCACAGCCTTCACCGGTTTCCGGTATAATGCCGCACCTTTTAGCCCTTCCGGGAAACGACTGTGGTTCAAAACCTACGCAATATCGCCATCATCGCTCACGTCGATCATGGCAAGACGACGCTGGTGGACAAGCTCCTTCAGCAATCCGGTACCCTGGCCGCTCGCGGCCCCGCCCAGGAGCGGGTGATGGACTCCAACGCCCTGGAGAAGGAGCGCGGCATTACCATCCTGGCCAAAAATACGGCGGTCAGCTGGCGAGACTATCGCATCAATATCGTGGATACCCCCGGTCACGCCGATTTCGGCGGCGAAGTGGAGCGGGTGCTGTCCATGGTGGATTCGGTGCTGCTGCTGGTGGATGCGGTGGATGGCCCCATGCCCCAGACCCGTTTTGTCACCCAGAAGGCCTTCGCCCGCGGCCTCAAGCCCATCGTGGTGATCAATAAGATCGACCGTCCCGGCAGCCGCCCCAATTGGGTGTTGGATCAGACCTTCGATCTGTTCGATCGCCTCGGCGCCACCGATGAGCAGTTGGATTTTCCGGTGATCTACACCTCGGCCTTGCAAGGTTATGCTGGTTTGGATCCGGAGGTACGCGATGGCGATATGACGCCGCTGTTCGAGGCCATCGTCAAGCATGTGTCGCCGCCCGACGTGGACGCAGACGGTCCTTTTCAGATGCAGGTGTCGCAGTTGGATTACAACAGCTACGTGGGGGTGATCGGCATCGGCCGCATTACCCGCGGCAAGATCAAGTCCAACAGCCCGGTGGTGATCGTCGATCGCGAAGGCGGCAAGCGCAACGGCCGCATGCTGCAAATCCTGGGTTTTCTCGGCCTGGAGCGCATCGAGGTGCCCGAGGCCCAGGCGGGGGACATCATCGCCTTCACCGGCATCGAGGAATTGTATATTTCCGATACCTTGTGCGACCCCAAGACCGTGGAGGCCCTACCGCCGTTGATGGTGGACGAACCCACTGTGAGCATGACCTTTCAGGTCAATAACTCGCCCTTCGCCGGCCGTGACGGCAAATACGTCACCTCGCGGCAGATCCGCGAACGCCTGCAGCGCGAGCTGTTGCACAACGTGGCGCTGCGGGTGGAGGATACCGAGGACCCCGATAAGTTCCGGGTCTCCGGCCGCGGCGAACTGCATCTGGGTATCCTCATCGAGAACATGCGCCGTGAAGGTTACGAATTGGGCGTGTCGCGGCCCGAGGTGATCATCAAGGAGGTGGACGGCGAGAAGCATGAGCCTTTCGAACAATTGACCGTGGATGTCGAGGATCAGCATCAAGGCACGGTCATGGAAAAGCTCGGCACCCGCGGCGGTGATTTGCAAAACATGGTCCCGGACGGCAAAGGC
>CAYWIQ010000277.1:0-3158 GCA_964458405.1 uncultured Chromatiaceae bacterium | reverse complement strand
GCCTGGCCTTCCAGATCCGTGACGATATCCTGGATATTGAAGGGGACGTCGCCACGTTGGGCAAGCGCCAGGGCGCAGACCTGGCGCTGAATAAACCCACCTATCCCGCGCTGCTGGGTCTGGATGAGGCCAAAAACCGGGCACGCCAGCTCCATGAAGAAGCCCTAGCCAGTCTGGCGTCCCTGGACGAACGGTCGGAACCCTTGCGCGGCTTATCTCACTATATCGTCGACCGCAGCCACTAAGCCCGGTGCTCCCCTTGCATGTCATCGCCCGTCATCCCATAATCCAGGGCTTTCTTTCCGCTCTTCGCCCCGGATGATAATGACTCACGGCCACTTCCCGCTGCTCGACACCATCGCCTCCCCCAAGGAGTTGCGCCTGTTGTCTGAGCGCCAGTTGCTGGAACTCGCCGCGGAAATGCGCCAATTCTTGCTGGAGTCAGTGGGCCGCACCGGCGGCCATCTGGCGGCCAATCTGGGGACGGTGGAACTGTCCATCGCCCTGCACTACGTCTACAACACCCCTGAAGATCGCCTGGTGTGGGACGTGGGCCACCAAAGCTATACCCACAAGATCCTCACCGGCCGTCGCGAGCGCATGGCCAGCCTGCGGCAAAAAGACGGCATAGCAGGCTTCCCGAAACGGGATGAAAGCCCTTTCGATGCCTTCGGCGTGGGACACTCCAGCACCTCGGTGAGCGCGGCGCTGGGCATGGCCATCGCGGCGCAGCGCGAAGCCAAGGAACGCAAGGTCGCCGCCATCATCGGCGACGGCGCCATGACGGCCGGCATGGCCTTCGAGGCCCTCAACCACGCCGGCGACCTGCATACCGATCTGCTGGTGATCCTCAACGACAACGATATGTCCATCTCGCCCAATGTGGGCGGGCTGTCCAATCATCTGGCGCGCGCTCTGTCCGGCAAACTCTACGTGACCATGCGCGAACAGGGCAAAAAGGTTTTGAAGAACATGCCTCCAGTATGGGAATTGGCGCGTCGCGCCGAGGAGCATGTCAAGGGCATGGTGATCCCGGGGACCTTGTTCGAAGAGCTGGGTTTCAACTATATCGGCCCCATCGACGGCCACGATCTGCCGACCCTGGTGAAGACCCTGCGTAATCTGCGCGCCTTGAAAGGGCCGCAATTCCTGCACATCGTCACCAAGAAGGGCAAGGGCTACCAGCCCGCCGAGGACAACCCCTGCGGCTATCATGGGGTATCCGCCTTCGACCATCGCACCGGCACCATGCCTGCGGGCAAGGCCACGCTCCCCACTTACACCGAGGTGTTCGGCCAATGGCTGTGCGACATGGCCGGCCACGATGACCGCCTTATCGCCATCACCCCGGCCATGCGCGAAGGCTCCGGCCTGGTGGCCTATTCGGAGCGCTACCCCGATCGCTATTTCGATGTGGGCATCGCCGAGCAACACGCCGTCACTCTGGCAGCGGGCATGGCCTGCGATGGCTTGAAACCGGTAGTGGCCATCTATTCCACGTTTTTGCAGCGCGGCTACGACCAATTGATCCACGATGTGGCCATCCAGAATCTACCGGTGATGTTTGCTATAGACCGCGCGGGTTTGGTGGGCCCGGATGGACCCACCCACGCCGGCAGCTTTGATTTCAGTTTCCTGCGCTGCATCCCCAATCTGGTCGTGATGGCCCCCGCCGATGAAAACGAATGCCGACAGATGCTGTCCACCGCCTTTACCTTGAACCAACCGACGGCGGTGCGCTATCCGCGCGGTACCGGCCCCGGAGTACCCGTGCAAAAAGCCCTCTCCACCATCCCGGTCGGCAAGGCGGATGTCCTGCGTGAAGGTCATACGGTGGCCATTTTGGCCTTCGGCAGCATGGTGCAACCGGCCCTGGAGGCGGGGGAACGGCTGGGCGCCACCGTGGTTAATATGCGCTTTGTGAAACCGTTGGATACGGAGTTAGTGACCCGCCTCGCCGGTGATCATGGCCTGTTGGTCACGGTGGAAGAGAACGTCGTGATGGGCGGCGCGGGCGGCGCCGTAGGCGAATGCCTCGCCGCCCACAATTTATCCCTATCCATCATCCACATAGGACTGCCTGACCATTTTGTGGAACAAGGAGGCCGCGGGGAATTACTGGCGGAATGCGGACTCACGGCAGAGGGTATCCTGCGCCGGATCACCAGCCACGCCCGCCAGCCCTCCCCGCAGAAAACCGCCGCGCAGATAAACTCCTACTGATTTAGTTTATAATTGGCGATTGCCATGGCTTCCAAATACACACTCAAGGTCGTTACCGACTTCGCCGCCGCTCATGCCCTGCGCGACTATGCGGGAGAATGCAGCCAATTGCACGGCCACAACTGGAAGGTGGAAGTGGAGCTTATCGCGACGGCCCTAGATCAGGCGGGCATGGGCATCGATTTCAAGGTGATTAGGACCCATACCAAGGAGGTCCTGAACCGCTTGGACCATCACCACCTCAATGAGATCAAACCCTTTGATACTATCAATCCTACGGCCGAGAATATCGCGGCCTATATATACCGGCAATTGTCCGACAGCCTGAACGGACCGCGCACTCAAGTGGGAGCCGTCACCCTGTGGGAAACCGACCGCGCCAGCGTGCGCTACACAGAGGATCAAGCCTGATGACTGAAGTCTGCAACACCGATTCTTCCATTGCGGACGTGCAGAGCAGCGCCGACACCCGGCGCATCGCGATCAACAAGGTCGGGATCAAGGACATCCGCCACCCGGTGCGGGTCAAGTACCGTTCCCAGGGGGAACAGCACACCATCGCCACCTTCAACATGTACGTGAACCTGCCCCATAACTTCAAGGGCACCCACATGTCGCGCTTCGTCGAGATCCTCAACAAGCACGACCGCGAGATCAGCGTCGAGTCCTTCCCCGACATGCTGAGCGAGATGGTCGAGCTGCTGGAGGCCGGCGCCGGTCACATCGAGATGCGCTTTCCCTACTTCGTCAACAAGTCCGCGCCGGTATCCGGGGTGCAGAGCCTGATGGACTACGACGTCACCCTGATCGGCGAGATCCGTGACGGCGCCATCGACACCCACATCAAGGTGGTGGTCCCGGTCACCAGTCTCTGTCCGTGCTCGAAGAAGATCTCGGAGCGCGGCGCCCACAACCAGCGCTCCCACGTCACCGTG
>CAYWIQ010000276.1:0-3162 GCA_964458405.1 uncultured Chromatiaceae bacterium | reverse complement strand
GCAGCATGTTTGCCGGTACCGAGGAATCCCCCGGTGAGGTGGAGCTCTATCAGGGGCGTTCCTATAAATCTTATCGCGGTATGGGCTCCTTGGGCGCCATGCAGCGCGGTTCCAGCGATCGCTATTTCCAGGAACTGGAGTCCGAGGTGGAAAAACTGGTTCCCGAAGGCGTGGAAGGGCGCGTCCCCTATAAGGGCAGCATGGTGGCCATCACCCATCAGTTGATGGGCGGATTGCGCGCCAGTATGGGCTACACCGGTTGCTCCAGCGTCGACGAGATGCGCAGCAAGCCGATGTTCGTGCGCGTCTCCAACGCCGGCATGCGCGAGAGCCATGTCCACGATGTCGCCATCACCCGCGAGGCTCCCAATTACAGAGTCGACTGATATAACGTTCAGTGGCCAGCTTTTGGTGATCGATAAAGCGAGATCGCTTTGCGGCGCCGTGGCGGATGGCCGATGGCACAACGCCGGCAGCTAACGATGACCGATATCCACCAACACCGTATCCTCATTCTCGATTTCGGTTCCCAATATACTCAGCTGATCGCGCGCCGGGTGCGTGAGGCCGGCGTGTATTGCGAATTACATCCCCACGACATGGCCGCCGACGCTATTCGCGACTTCTCTCCCAGCGGCGTCATCTTGTCGGGCGGTCCGGAGTCGGTGACGTTGACCGAGACACCGCGCGCGCAGCAAATGGTGTTCGAGATGGGCGTGCCGGTACTGGGTATCTGCTACGGTATGCAGACCATGGCGGTGCAATTGGGCGGAGTAGTTGAATCATCGAATCACCGCGAATTTGGTTACGCCCAGGTGCGGGCGCGCGGGCATTCGCGGTTGTTGCGCGATATCGAGGATCACACCACCGCCGAAGGGTACGGGCTGCTGGATGTGTGGATGAGCCATGGCGACCGCGTTTCGGAATTACCGCCGGGATTCAAACTGATCGCCAGCAGTGACAGCGCGCCGTTGGCGGGGATGGCCGACGAGGAACGCGGTTTTTACGCGCTGCAATTCCATCCCGAGGTTACCCATACCCGACAAGGCGCGCGGATTTTGAATCGTTTCGTCCATGACATCTGCGGTTGTGCCAGCGAGTGGACGTCCAGCAACATCATTGAGGAAAGCATCGCCAAGATCCGCACCCAAGTGGGTCGGGATGAGGTGCTGTTGGCCCTGTCCGGCGGCGTGGATTCTTCGGTGGTCGCCGCGTTGCTGCACCGCGCGATCGGCGATCAACTGACCTGCGTGTTCGTCGACAACGGCCTGTTGCGACTCGACGAAGGCGATCAAGTCATGGCCACCTTCGCCAAGCACATGGGCATCCGGGTGATTCGCGTCGATGCCGAGGAGCGTTTTCTGGCGGCGCTGCAAGGCGTTGCCGATCCTGAGCAAAAGCGCAAGATCATCGGCAACCTGTTCGTCGAGGTCTTCGAGGAGCAGGCCGCCAAGCTCAGCGATGTGCAATGGCTGGCGCAAGGTACCATCTATCCTGATGTCATCGAGTCCGCCGGTGCCAAGACCGGCAAGGCGCACGTCATCAAGACCCATCATAATGTCGGCGGCCTGCCGGCGGCCATGCGCTTGAAATTGATCGAACCGTTGCGGGAACTGTTCAAGGACGAAGTGCGCAAGATCGGCGTGGAGCTGGGACTGCCCTCCGGCATGGTGTACCGCCATCCCTTCCCGGGTCCCGGCCTGGGCGTGCGCATCCTCGGCGAAGTGAAGAAGGAGTATGCCGATCTGTTGCGCCAGGCCGATGCGATCTTTATCGAGGAATTGCGCGAACAAGGCTGGTATGACCAAGTGAGCCAGGCCTTCACCGTGTTTCTGCCGGTGCGTTCGGTGGGCGTTATGGGGGACGGTCGCCGTTATGACTACGTGGTGTCGTTGCGTGCGGTACAGACAGTGGATTTCATGACCGCCCATTGGGCGCCCTTGCCCTATGAGTTACTCGGTACCGTATCCAACCGTATCATCAACGAGGTGGCGGGCATCTCGCGCGTGGTCTACGACATCTCCGGCAAACCGCCGGCCACCATAGAATGGGAGTAGCTTTGACGAGGCGCAATTGATAAACCGCGCCCGGTCACCACGCTGCTTATTGCTCAAACGATGTCACTCGAAACCGACATTCAATGGATGCGCCAAGCCCTGTGGCTTGCCGAACGCGCCGGGCGGGATGGCGAGGTGCCGGTAGGGGCGCTGGTCGTCAAGGACGATGCCGTCATCGGTGAAGGTTGGAACCGTCCCATTACCGATCACGATCCCAGCGCCCACGCCGAAATGGTGGCGCTGCGCGCCGCCGCTGCCGCCGTGGGCAACTATCGTCTCCTTGATACCACGCTCTATGTCACCCTCGAGCCCTGCGTAATGTGCGCGGGGGCCATTGTCCACGCCCGGGTAGCGCGACTGGTATTCGGTGCCTGGGACCCTAAGAGCGGTGCGGCCGGCAGTGTCGTGGATATATTCTCCGCTCCCTTCGTCAATCACCGGGTAGCGGTAGATGGCGGCATCTTTGCGGAGGAGTGCGGAGGGTTGTTGACGCATTTCTTTCGAGCGCGTCGTGGCTAACCCACGATTAAGATTTCCTATAACATCTTTCAAAATAAGTAAATAAGCGCCAATACCTACTTGTTGGCTTGGTATCCTGCGGAGATTTTTGAACGGTATTGTTGGGTTGACTTTGCAGTACAGTCATTGGAAGCTAGGTAACCAACAACTAACAAACAAGGGTGAAACGCCGGCAGCGATCCCGAAGTGAGAGGGGATGTGATGGTTGTCGCCGCTCACGATAAGAGGGGGGAGTCCGTGGTTGATCGCCGCGACGATGAGAAGCTCCGCGCCGTTCCAAAGGGGAAACATACCGTCCTTGCAAAGCTGGGCATGCCGCGTTCAATTGAGGGCGTCGTGCGCCAACGCTTGCATCGGGCGATGGATGAAGCGCGTCGTGCAGCAGCCATATGGATAGTGGCGCCGGGCGGTTCGGGTAAGACTACGCTGGCGGCCACCTACATCACGGAATCAAAGCTTCCCTTTCTATGGTATCAAGTGGATCATGATGATGCCGATCCCGCCACGTTTTTTTACTATTTCGGCGTAATGGCTAAACAATTTAAAGACGATCAGGAAGTCTTTTTGCCGTTACTGACGCCCGAGT
>CAYWIQ010000275.1:0-3214 GCA_964458405.1 uncultured Chromatiaceae bacterium | reverse complement strand
CTGTTCGTTTATATCTTTAGTAAGTTCCATGTACCCCACCTAAGCTTATCGCAATGAAGGCCCTGTCATTCACAACGTTTATACTTCTTATACTTCCCGCACCCTATCCATGAACATGATCTTAGGATCCGTATTGAGCTCTTCCAGAACGCGATACCCACGGAGTTCCGGATTCTTTTTCTCATAGGGTTCCAACCTACCCTGCTCCACCTCGTTGAGTTTCACCTCGTAGGCCGCCCACAGCTTGCTCACCTTGCTTTCAGGATCCATCAGATCGCCAAACACAATTGCAGTAGTCGGACAGGTCTGCTGACACGCGGTCTGGAATTCGAAATCCCTCACCTTACGGTCTTCCATCTTGGCCTTGTCCTTGGCAGCACGGATACGTTGCACGCAGAAGGTGCACTTTTCCATCACGCCTTTGTCTCGCACCGACAGATCGGGGTTGAGTTGCAAATGCAGCGGCGCCGGCCAAGACACATCGTAATAAGACCAGAAATTAAAGTAGCGCAGACGATATGGACAGTTATTGGAACAATAACGGGAGCCGATGCAACGGTTGTACACCTGGGCATTCAAGCCGTCGGGTGTATGATAGGTGGCCTCAACCGGGCAGACCGGCTCACAGGATGCCGACATACACTGCTGGCAATTCATCGGCAGGAAGCTGGCACCCTTTTCCTGGTAATCGCTCACCGGCACAAGCTTGCCGATTTCGGGCTCGTCCCAATAACGCTCGATACGCATCCAGTGCATTGCCTGATGCCTGGCGAAGCGATCCTGGCCCACCACCGCCAGGTTGTTTTCCGCATAGCACGCCACCGAACATGCATTGCAGCCAATGCACTTGTTGAGGTCGATGGCCATACCATACTTATGCTCGTACTTATGGAAGTTGCCTTCCTCCCGACCCTGGCGATAATGCGACCAGTCAGAGAGTATATTTTTAAACGACATCCTTACCACCCCCTTCAGTGCGACGGAATACCTCCGCGGTCACCGTAGACACCAGCTTGCGCCCGTGCTGCGTATCACTACCGCCGAGTTTCTCCAATGTTCTATTGCGCCCCGTCTTGGCCAGCTTGACTCGCGTGCTGTACATGGCCAATTCACCCGTCTTACCCTCACGCGCAGGGCTGAGGATCTTCATCGGGTTGACGCCGCGACCCTTGGCATAACGCCCGTATTCCGTGTGGCCCTGACCCAGCGGGACCGCCACGGCATCGACGTGGATGCCCTTGTATATAAAGACTCTGGTTTCAATCGTACCGTGCTCAGAAGCGATGCGCAGATAATCGCCTTCTTTCACCCCCAACTTTTCCGCCGTCTTCGGGTGAATCTCTGCCCAGGAATCCCAAACCACCTTACTGATCTGATCCGGCGCCTCTTGCAACCACGGGATATTGGCATGCCGTCCATCCCACATACCCAAGCGCGGAGAGGGGATCAGATGGTAGGGATACTCGGAATCTGCTTTGTAGTCGGGGACATTCACCGCCACCGCCTTGGTAGTGAGGGCGGGTGAGCCTTTGCGCATCACCGGTATCAAGCCTTTCTGCACTGAATTTTGCCAGAAGGCCTCATCGGTTGCCGCGTTCTGCTTGATGTCACTGGGGAAGTTGGCAAAGGCCTGCTGCAAATAGGAATAGTAATCCTTGAAGCCGCTGTACTTATTCCCTTCGTGCATCTTAATCATTTCCAGCATGGCATCGCCGAAACTGCGGGTGCCGTGGGGATACATGGGTTCCATCACCGGCTGCTGAACGCTGATGATGCTGTCGTCACCCTGATAAGCGGGAACATGGGTACCCCAGTCCTCGTATTGGGAGTAGAGGGGCAGCACCACATCCGCGTGCATCGCCGTTTCATCGCGGAAATTGCTCATCACCACTTTGAACGCCACCTTATCCAGCTTGTCACCCAAACCCAAGGCATCGGGAGCGGTGAACACGGGATTAGTGCCGTGAATAAACACTGCGTCGTAGTCACCCTTGCCGACGGCATCGGCGAAGGCCAGAAGGTCGGCGGTATTGCCTTCCTTCGCCGTCAATTGCGCGAAGGGGAAGCTGCCGTTGCCGACGATGGTCTTACCCACATTGCCCAGAATAATGTTGAGCAGCATGGCCGCCGCCGCCGCATCATAACCGTGCTCATGGCCTTCCGCCGACATCCCGCTCAACACCAGGCTGGGACTGCGTTCGTTCAACCAGGTCGCCACCTTGGTCAACCGGTCTGCGGGCACACCGGTGATTTTGGTGACCGTATCGGGATCGTACTTGGCGATAGTGCTACGCACATCGGCAGGCAGTTGACCGCCATCACGGTTGAACTTGGTCAACAGCACATTGGCGAGACCCAAGGCAAACGCGCCTTCGGTGCCGGGCCGTATGGCCAGCCACAGATCGGCGTTGCCGCCGGTCAGGGTCATCTTGGGTTCGACCTGCACCAGGACACCGCGCCCCAACGGCTCGGGACGCCCAAAACGGAAGTGCGTGTACTGGGTGGTGAAATGCACCGGCGACTGCCACGGCCCGAGGAAGTCCGCACCGAAGGACAGGATCATCGCGGCCTTGTCGAAATGATAACGCGGCATCGACTCGCCCAGTACTTCGCGATTCACCGCCTGAGACACCGCGGTATTCACCACCTCATGGACATAATGATGGGTGGAACCCATGGCCTCCATGTGCGCCTGGAGAAGCACCGCTTGGTGACCGCTCACCGTGCCGGTCAGCCAGGCGGAACGCCCGCTCGCGACCGTACCGGCGTGCTGCTTGATGGCCCCCATCGCCTCATCCCAACTGACTTCCACCAGCGAGCCGCCTTTGCGCAGCAAGGGCTTAGTCAGACGATCCGGGTTGTAATGATTTTGCAAACCCGACTGCCCCATCTGGCACAGCTTGCCGCTGTTGTCCCGACCGGGACTCCAATTGATGGGCGAATTGGGATTGCCTTCGACCTTGAGAATACGTCCCTCACGCACCCGGCCGTGGATCCCGCAACCTGCCGGACATTGCTGACAGGTCGAGGCGTACCACACACCGACACCCGGGATGGCGAATTCTTCCGGCACTACATAAGGAATAACGTGTTCTTTACCCTGCTCAAGGGTGACGTAGCTGGGCATGTCGCAACCGGACAAGGCTGCCGCACCTGCACCACCCCAGCCCATTAACTTGAGAAAATCTCTACGGTTGATCTCATTCCCACTCAT
>CAYWIQ010000274.1:0-3239 GCA_964458405.1 uncultured Chromatiaceae bacterium | reverse complement strand
ACCGCGATTTCCTTCGCTACGTAAATGGCGCCGTCAATGGTGACGACCGCACCGTTCTTGAGGTCGCTGGCCTTCATGATCCTGATATCCTATGGTTATGACTCCGAGCTGGGATTATAGTGAAGCCGGAGGCAAAGATATGCAGAATTTATAAGGAGCGGCGCCATGAAGTTACGTACCTTTAAGTCAGCCTGGCCCCATATTCATGACTCGGCCTACGTTGACCCCCAGGCATCGGTGATCGGTGACGTGGCGATCGGACCGGATTCTTCGGTATGGCCCATGACGGTGATCCGCGGCGACGTCAATCGTATCCGCATCGGCGCACGCAGCAATATTCAGGATGGCACCATCGTCCACGTCACCCACGGCCATACCGCTAATCCGCAGGGCCATGGTGTGATCATCGGCGACGATGTCACCATCGGTCATCGCGTGGTCGTCCATGGTTGCACCATCGGTAACGAATGCCTGATCGGGATAGGTTCAATCATTCTGGACGGTGCGGAGTTAAGGGATCGAGTGTTGCTGGGGGCGGGCAGTCTGGTGACGGAAGGCAAGGTGTTGGAAAGCGGGTATCTCTATCTCGGCAGTCCCGCTCGTCAGGTGCGGGCCTTGAGTGAACAAGAACTCAGCTGGTTCAAATATTCCGCGCAGCATTATGTACAGTTGAAGAATGATCATCTGGTCTCGGTCTGACCATCAGTAGATTTCATGTCGGCACACGCCGGCCTTACGGCATCTCCAATTCCACTAGCAGCTTGCCTTCCTGTACGGTGACCTTTTTGATTGCGCTGCCCATGAAGCGTTTGGGCTCGCCCCGTTGACCCAGGGTGTAGATGGGTTGGTCCTGCAGCAGTCCCTTGACCATGCCGTCGACCACTTGTTTTACCTGCCGGAGATACAGGTCCGGAATGCCGTCTATCTGTAATTCCTTGACGCTGGCATCATCGAGAAAAAACTTGCCGCTGTCTCCGACATAACGCAATACGCCGTCGACCATGGCGCGACCGGCGACCGAAAATTGCTGGGCGATTCCGGCGTCGATATGTAGCCGCAGGCCGATGCGATCGCTGTGTTCGGTCAAGATGACCTGCGGGTGATGCAATCGCACCTTGACCAGTGCATCTTCGCGGGTGATGGGAAACAGGCGTTCGATACGCCGCTGCAAATCGGCGCGATCCAAGGTCACGATGAGGTTCATATCCTTGGCCTGGACTCCCTGCATCAGGGAGCACCAGATGACGATTACCATCCACCACTTGGCGCTGCGCGGCATGTTCCGTCTCAGGGAAATAAGCGGAAAATTTAACCGCTAATGTCCATTACTACAACACTCAGCCGTCATAGGGCACATTATTGCTTCGACGGAGAGGAGAGATGATTCTTGGCACGCTGTTCGCGCAGCAACCGCTCGAATTCCTCCATGGTCATCTTCGGCTTCGAGAAATGGGGCATGCTGACCCGCACGGCGTTGGCGGCGATGCTGCTGTCGCCGCCGGCATCCGTCAACACCAGGTTGTAACCGCCTAGCGGCGTATCAGGCGGAAAATCAACGCTCAGTCGATCAGCGCCCTTTTGCGTCGTGCTCAGTCCTGTCAGCGGCGTCAGGGCGGTAATGGCGCTTTCACCGGCGAGATATACCGTTCCCTTGTTCACCATGATGCGTGTCGCCCGCGACATCAGCGGATAATGGCCTTGTAGCTGGAAATCCTTGGCGGTGAGCTTGAAAAGATAGAGGCCCTGATTTTGCGTCGTCAGGTATAGAGTATTACCGGCCACCGTCATATCGATGATGGATTGCTTGAAGGGAAGGCTAGCCACAGGCATCAGGCCGGAGCCGCTATCGCGCAAGGCCAACAGGCCACGCTGCGGCTGATAGATAACCAGGGTATCGCCCATGCTGCGCAATAGGGTGCTGCCACCGCTCAACACGTCTTGTTTCACTAAGATGGGGTGAGCGGGCTGACTCACGTCCAGGCGTTTGACCACCGAATCCGGGGTCAGTACATAGAGAGTGTCGCCGCTTAACTCGATATCCGCTACCGGTGTGATGTAGCGGGCGATTTCCTTGGGCCAGCGTGGCTTGCTGACGTCGGCGATGACGATACCAAGTTTGGGGACGGCGAAATAGGCGATATCCCCTTTGGCCGCCATGGCGCTGGTGGCGGCCGGGAGTTTCAGTGCGCCGACGTCATAGGCCTCGAAGGGGTTTTTGACGTTGACCAAATCCACCGCGCCGTTATCCTCGCCCAGGTAGGCGATATCCTTGTTGAGCATGATGTGTTCGACGGAGTGATTGGTGTCCACACCGGTCACCCAGGTGGGGTTGAGGGGATTCCTTTTATCGAAGATTTGCAAACCGCCGTTGCCGTTGGCGGTAAACAGGAAATTATCGCGGGCGGCGATCTGTTCGACGCGGCCCCGTTCGTGATAGCGGCCGGCGAGCACCGGGTGGCGGGGATCCTTGACGTTTAATACCAGAAAACCGCCCCACCAGTCCGATACGTAAACGTCGCTACCGCGGACGTTGACGCCCCACGCCGCACCGGGGGTGTCGTAACTGCCCACCAACTGCGGTTGGGCCGGGTCGTGAATGTCGATGACCTCCACGCCCGCCAGCCAATCGGCCAGATAGAGATGATCGCCTTGCACGGCGATGCCGCGGGCGTTGCCGGGCGTGGTGAGGTGGGCCAGTTGCTTGGGTGAGGCGGGATCACGGACATCGAGGATATACAGACCTTGGTCAAAAAAACTGACATAGGCGATACCGTCGCGCACCCACACGTCCTCGGCGCGGCCGCCGGGATTGAACGATCCGAGCAAACGGGTATGTTGAATATCGCTGACATCGATGAGCAACAGGCCGCCTTGATCGTCGGCCACGTAGGCGGTGCTGCCGTGGACGGCGATACCCCAGGCCATTCCCGGGGTCTCTATGGTGGTCATCAGCCGCGGCTTGGCCGGGTTTTGGACATCGATGATCTGCAGTCCGCCGCGGTGGCCGGCCAGGTACAAGGTATTGCCCACCAGCTTGGGGATATAGGCCAGGCCGGGGGTGGGCAGGTTGGCGATCAGCTTGGGCTCCAGCGGGTTATGGACGTCGACGACCTCCAGGCCATGATCATCATCGGCCACGTAGGCGATATCGTTGCGCACCGTGATGCCCTTGGATGAACCCGGAGTGTGAAAGCTGGAGAACAGGGTGAGATGGTCGGGATGGCTGATATCGTAGAGGT
>CAYWIQ010000273.1:0-3243 GCA_964458405.1 uncultured Chromatiaceae bacterium | reverse complement strand
CCTTGATGCGTTGTTGCGGCATGAACAGCTGGGGAAGATGGGCGTAGTTGAACACCGACAGGCGATCGGGATCGGCGGCAATGATCTTGTCGATGGTGAGCGTGAAGCTCTCCAGGGTCTGCAACGGCAGGCCATAGATGAGGTCGACGCTTACCGAGCGGAATCCGAGGCGGCGCGCCTCCGCCAAGACGTTCAGGGTCATCTCCTCCGGTTGAATGCGGTTTACGGCCTTTTGCACGCGCGGATCGAAATCCTGCACGCCCAAGCTGAGGCGGTTGAAGCCGATTTCGCGCAGCACCGCCATGGTGGCGGCGTCCGTCTCGCGGGGATCGACCTCGATGGAATATTCACCGCTGTCGTCGTCGTGCAGCCGGAAATGTTCGCGGGTCCTGCCCATCAAGGCGCGCATCTCGTCGTGGCTGATGAAGGTGGGCGTGCCGCCGCCCCAATGGAGTTGATCGACCATGCGGTCGCGATCGAACAATGCGGCCTGGAGGGCGATCTCTTTAAACAAATGTTCCAGATACGGCGCCGCGCGGGCGCGATTCTTGGTTACTACCTTGTTGCAGGCGCAATAGAAACACAGGGTGTCGCAAAACGGGAGGTGAAAATACAGGGACAGCGGGGCGGGCGGCGTCTGGTTATTAGTGGCGAGGGCCGCGTCGCGGTACTCCGCAGCGGTAAAGCATTCCTTGAATTGCGGCGCGGTCGGATAGGAGGTGTAGCGCGGCCCGGACTTGTCGTAGCGCCTAATCAGGTCCTCGTTGAACACCAATGATTGCAACATATCCTAACCCCCCGAATTATAATTATATCCTACACAGCTTATAGGGCCATTATGCCCATGTCGATGCCTCACCCTCTTTCTGTAAAAATATCGCAATAATCCGCCAAGACCGAGCTTTCGAGTAGGAATACCCCCCCGCCGCCCTTGGCGAAATCCAGCCACACGAACGGCACATCGGGGAAGCGTTCCACCAAGGCGTCTTCGCTGTTACCCACTTCCACCACCAGCAAGCCATCGTCAGTGAGGTAATCGCCCGCCTCGCGTAGGATACGGATCACCGCGTCCAGTCCCTCTTCGCCCGCCGCCAGTCCCAGGCGCGGTTCGCGGTGATATTCGGCGGGCAAGGCGTCCAATTCCTCGCGCCCCACATAGGGGGGATTGCTGACGATCAGGTCATAACGCCGGCCGTGCAGTGCCTCGAACAGATCGGATTGAACGGGATGCACCCACTCCTGTAAACCATGACGGTCAATGTTGATACGCGCCACCGCCAGGGCGTCCGGCGAAATGTCCACCGCATCCACATCGGCGTCGGGAAAGGCGTAGGCGCAGGCGATGGCGATGCAACCGCTGCCGGTACCGATATCGAGGATGCGCGTGACGTCCCCCTGCAACCAGGGTTCGAAACCCTTGGCGATCAGTTCGGCAATGGGGGAACGCGGCACCAGCACCCGCTCGTCCACGTAAAACTTGAGGCCGGCAAACCACGCCTCGTGGGTCAGATAGGCGGCGGGCAAACGCTCCTCGATGCGACGTTCCACCAAGGCCGCCACCGCGCGGCGCTCCTCTATGGTGAGGCGGCTGTGCATCAATTCCGTCGCCAGGCCCGGCCCCAGGTGCAAGGCGTGCAACACCAGCTGCAGCGCCTCGTCCACCGCATTGTCGGTGCCGTGGCCGAAGAACAATCCGGCGGCATTGAAACGGCTGGCCCCCCACCGCACGTAGTCACGCAGGGTATGAAATTGTTCGATGATATCGTCGTCGCTGGCCATGGCGGGATCACTCCAGGAGGAAGGCGGACATCATAAACGAATCCTTGCCGGAGGGGGCATCTGCTTACGTTCGAACCCCATCCCCACCCTAACCCTCCCCTTGAAGGGGAGGGAATACAAGGCACGTTTTCCGACCAGGCAACGCAGTGATCATCAGCGACATGCAACGTCGGCTCTTTTCCTCCCCCTTCAAGGGGGAGGCTGGGAGGGGGATGGGGTTAGTGCGGGAACCAGGTACAAAATTCCAGTTCCAACCCCGACCACGCGCGCGCTTGGTTCTGTAATATCATAGATACTCCTATGAAGTTGACCGCCACGCCATCTTTCGCGGCCAAGCCCGCCCGTCCATTTCGGCCGCCCCGCCCGCTCCCCGCCTGCCGACGGTCCGGCGGGTGGCCGCGCTGGGCGGCATTGTTGATCATTGTGGGAATGGCGATGTCCGGACAAGCTTGGGCAGGCCTGTCCGTCAGCGTTGAGATCGATGGCATCACGGGGGTTTTGCTAGGCAACGTTCGCGCCTATATCAGTATTGAACAACAACGTCAGGACCCCAATCTCACCGAACTGCAATTGCAACGCCTATATCAGCGCGCCCCTGCCGAGATTGCCAAGGCCCTGCAACCCTTCGGCTACTATTCGCCGCACATCGACAGTTCGCTGCATCACGGCGACGACCACTGGACGGCCCGTTATCACATCGATCCCGGTCCGGCGGTCCACGTCACCGCCGTCGATATCCGCATCGACGGCGACGGCCGTGACGACCCCGGTTTCCGCAAGCTGATCGACGATTTTCCCCTGCGCCGCAATGACGTGTTGATCCAGCCGCTCTATGAAAAGGGTAAACAGAACTTCCAGCGCTACGCCAGCGATAACGGTTATTTCGATTTCAAGTGGATCAAGAGTGAGATCGCCGTCGACCCGACGGCGCACAGCGCGGTCATCACCCTGCACATCGACAGCGGCACACACTACCGTTTCGGGAAGGTCAACTTTGAACAAGACGTGCTGCGCCTCAGTCTGTTGCAACGCTTCGTGCCGTTCAAGCCGGGCGATCCCTATGACACCTCGAAATTACTGGATCTGCAAAGCGCCCTATTCGACAGCAACTATTTCCGCAATGTGGAGATCAACCCGCGCCGCGATCAAAGCAAGAATCATCGGGTCCCCATCGACGTCAGCCTTGTGCCCCGCTATCAGCATCTCTATACCCTGGGTCTGGGTTACGGCACCGATACCGGCCCGCGCGCCAAACTGGGCTGGGAAAACCGTCGCATCAACGATCGCGGCCATCGTTTCAAGACCGAGTACAGCACCTCGGAGATCAGCGACAGTCTCACGGCGCGTTACAGTATCCCGATACGTAATCCCCGCAGTGACGAGTTCGCCATCACCAGCACTTGGAGCAACGATCATCCGGCCACCAGCAAGAGTGAGAGCTTTCTATTGGGCGTGAGCCGCAGT
>CAYWIQ010000272.1:0-3251 GCA_964458405.1 uncultured Chromatiaceae bacterium | reverse complement strand
GTCTCCGCAGACAACTCCTCGACAGGTTCGTGATAACCGACGCTAGACATTGCTTTCTCCTTTGTTGAGTTTTGCTAACTAACCCGCCTGACCGCCGCCCTTCGGAGCGCCGAACGCCCCGGCCGCAAGCCTGCCGACATGATAACGTATGTCTGCGGGCCAAGGATCGATCAGACTGCGGAAACGCACCTCGTTGGCGGCGAATAGCGCGCGCGCCGCCTCTTCGAATCCAGGCAGGTTGCCGGCCAATGCCGACATCAAGCGATAACACGCCTCCTGCGCCCACCGAATGCGATCCTGATCTCGACTAGCGCGGCTGGCACGTTCCACCAACTTGCGCAACGCCACCGAGGCCCCGCCGGGCTGGGCCCGCAGCCACGCCCAATGCCGGGGCAGCAAGGTTACTTCGCGGGCGACGACGCCCAGCTTGGGCCGCCCCGGACTACGGGCGGGTTTAGTCTCGTTCTTCCTTGCCGCGCCATCGCCTATCCGCCGCGTTAACCCCTCCGGATTCGTAGTGCGAAGGTCCATCTCCACCGGCTCACCGCTGTTGGCATCGAAAATCAACGGCATGTGATCCTTGTCTTGATCAAGCAAGGCCCTTAATTGCACGGCGACATCACAGGGCGCCCCCTCGGCGACACACCGGTTTCCGGCGAAAGCAATAACAGAACGCTCATTGGTGTTATTCATAGCGCTACCCTATGGCGAAATGGCGGTTATTTTACCCGGGTATAAATAACGCGTCAATAACACCCGGATAAAATCATAACGTCAAATTGGCCGTGGACGTGAAAGCCCAATCACTGCCCCTTCGAAACACACAGGTAACGATAGGCGAAATACTCCACGGTGCCGGGGATGATAGGCCGGTTGTCGGCCGCCGCGTTGGGTTTATAGGAATCCACCTGTTTGCCGCCATCGAACACCTCGACCTGTAACAGGCTTACTTTTTTATTTTTGCAATCGAAGGAATTCAAGCCGTTGAGGCTATCGTAGGCATAATCGCCGGAGAGCCGTTTCTTGGAAAAAATCTGCCGCACCCAGGCCCGGACAACCTCCTTAGCGCGCTTAACACTGTTCGCGTCCACCGACACCGTGTATTCATAATCGCCGAATACCTGCTTCCAGTTTGCTGCACCCGCCACGCAGGGGATCAGTACCAGTACCAGCACCAGCAACAACCGCTTCATACCTCAACTCCGTTTGATGGGGTCTACGTCATACCCTGAATAACGGCTGCAGCTCTTCAAGCTGAAAGGCGGGTTACCTATTTGAGGATGTAATTGATGGGGTGTAACTGGGACGTCTGAACGCGGCCCGCCGCGGAGCCCTTTAACAACCTCTCCAACTTGTTGCCCAAGGCGGGATCTTCGATAAGCCAGGTGGAGTATTCAATCTTTCCTGAGCGGTTTATCAAATAAATGCTCGGTGCGCCGACCACGCCGAAACGCTTGGCCACGGCGTCCTCATCATCGTACAAAACGGGGAAGTCAAAGATAGTCCGGTGCGATCGCACGTAGCTGCGAATCTTGTCTTCGCGATCGGCGAAACCGATGGCCAGCACCTGTAATCCCCTGCCCTTCGTATCATCGTACAGGGCGTGGAGTTTGGGGAGTTCCACTTGGCACACCGGACACCAAGATGCCCAAAACACCACCAATGTCGGGCGACCCACCAAAGAACGTTCTGTATAGCGCGACCCATCCAGAGTCGGCAGGTCGAAACGAGGGACGTACGCCTCCGCCGCCTGGACGCCCTCTGCGACCAGTATAAGAAGGATCGACGCCATGGCGATCCTCATCAGCGTAAATATTCTCGGTGTCTTCATCATTGCGTTGTTTTAATAATGCCCAAAAACACCCGGCTGCTGTTGCCAGCCCCTGTTTCGACCGCAAGGGGGGACATTTTGTTCAAGGGCCTTGCTGGCGATGTTACTATCGCCACCAGACGTTGAGTTCATCCCTCATAAGAATCAGCTAGCCGAATCCAGTACCTGCCCATAACGGCGGTATAGCCACTTGATTACCAAGGGCGGCAAAAAGGTGGTAAATACGATCACGATGACAGTAGCGGCATAGATCTCGGCATTCATGATTCCCGAGGTCCGTCCCAGTTCCGCGAAAATCAGCCCCACCTCACCGCGCGGCGCCATGGCCAACCCCACGATCAAGGCGCGTAACCCCCGCTCGCCGCTCACCCATCCCCCCAGCAACTTGCCGATCATCGCCAAGGCAAACACCGACAGCGAAAATGACCAGATGAAAACGGAAGACCAGTCGATCTCGCGCAGGTTGAGCGACAGCCCCACCGAGACGAAAAAGATCGGGGTAAACAGATGAATGATGGGCGCCATCTGGCCTTCTATGCGGTGAGCAAAGTCCGGATCGGCATTGAGCGCCGCGCCCAGGGGAAAAAAGAACCGCCTTGACAAGGCCAGTCCCGCGGCGAAGCCGCCCAGCAATTCCGGTGCGCCGATGGCATGGGCCAACCAAGCGAAAAACAACACCAACGACACGATAGTGGTGGGAATCAGGCCGGGAATCTGGGTCACGGCATCGAAGCGCTTGATGAATAGCGAAATGAACCTGGCGGCCAAGGGCGCCAAGATGAAAAAGATACCGACGAACAGGGCCACCTTACCGGCGTTGCCGAGATTGATGCCGCCGCCGAGATAGAACTCATACAACACCGCCAACAGCACGACGCCCATGACGTCGTCCAACACCGCCGCTCCCAGCACCACCTGCGCCTCCCGGCTGTGGTGGCGTTTTAGATCGGTAAGCACCCTAACGGTGATGCCGATGCTGGTGGCGGTCAGGGTGCCGCCCACGAACAAGGCGGCCAGCAGCGACATCCCGAACAGCCAGTAGGCGGCGGCGAATCCCAGGGCAAACGGCGCCACGAACCCCAAGGTCGCGACCCACAGCGACCTCCAGCCGGTGGCGATAAGCCGTCCGACGTCGGTCTCCAGCCCCACTTCGAACAACAGCAGGATGATGCCGATTTCCGCCAGCATCCGGAAGGGATCATTCAGTTCCAGCCATCCCAGCACACTGGGGCCAAGAACCAGTCCGGCCAGCAATTCACCGATGACGGCCGGCACTTGCAAACGCGCCGCCAATTCGGCGAACAGGCGCGCGGCCAGCAAGATAGCCATCAGTTGGAGAATAAAAGTCGATGCCGTCATGGACGTCCCCTCCGGTTACGTCGCCATCACCATAAATAATGTCGTGCCGTAGCATTCCGTC
>CAYWIQ010000271.1:0-3257 GCA_964458405.1 uncultured Chromatiaceae bacterium | reverse complement strand
TGGGTATGGGCGCGCTGCTGTCGGTGGCGCGCGGCACCCGTGAGCCGCCCAAGCTGATCATCAGCCATTACCGCGGCGGCAAGAAGGACGACAGCCCGGTGGTCTTGGTCGGCAAGGGCGTCACGTTCGATTCGGGGGGTATCTCCATCAAGCCCGCCGCCGCCATGGATGAAATGAAGTACGACATGTGCGGCGCCGCCAGTGTCTTAGGAACCCTGGCCGCCGTAGCGGAGATGGGACTCCCCATCAATGTCACCGGCGTCATCCCCGCGACGGAAAACCTCCCGGGTGGCAACGCCACCAAACCCGGGGATATCGTTAAGAGCCTGTCGGGACAAACCATCGAAATCCTCAACACCGACGCCGAAGGCCGTCTGATCCTCTGCGATGCCTTGAGCTACAGCGAGCGCTTCAATCCCACCGCGGTCATCGACATCGCCACCCTCACCGGCGCCTGCGTCATCGCCCTGGGCAGACACGCCTCGGGGCTGTTGAGTAACCACAGCCCGTTGGCCCATGACCTGCTCAACGCCGCCAAGGCCAGCGGTGACCGCGCCTGGGAACTGCCGCTGTGGGACGACTATCAAGATCACCTCAAGAGCAACTTCGCCGATATGGCCAATGTGGGTGGCCGCGAGGCGGGGACCATCACCGCCGCCTGTTTCCTGGCGCGCTTTACCAAGAAATTCCACTGGGCACACTTGGACATCGCCGGCACCGCCTGGCTGGGTGGTGACCGCAAAGGCTCCACCGGCCGTCCTGTCCCCTTACTCACCCAATATCTGATCGACTGGGCCACCGAACAACACCACAGCAGCGAGGACAGGAAGACGTGACCCGCGTTGATTTCTACGTATTGCCCGACGATGCCCCCGGCAGCCGCGAGCACTTCAGCTGCCGTCTGGCGGATATCGCCTTTCGCCGCGGCCAACGGGTCTATGTCTACGTCCAATCCCAGGACCATGCCAAAAAGCTCGATAACCTGCTTTGGACCTTTCAAGCCGGCAGCTTTCTGCCCCATGCGCTCCATCCCTGCGAATCATCCGCCGTCACACCGGTACTCATCGGCCATGACGGCGTTCCCGATGACGGTCACCAGGTACTTATCAATCTGGCCGATACCGTACCGACCTTTTTCAGTCGCTTTGAGCGGGTAGCGGAAATCGTCAACCAAGACGCCGCCGTCAAGCAAGCCAGTCGCGAAAGGTTCCGTTTTTACCGCGATCGGGGGTATGCTTTGGAAAGCCACAAATTAAGTGCGCATAAAGACCATGCCTAACGAATTCGACCATTCGTCTCGCCCGCCTGCGGCAAGCGACGATAACCTGACCATGAATGACAGCATCCCAGTGTTGCATGAGGTGGTGGAGACGTTTGACGATTCCGATATCCCGGTCCTGGATGCCAGTTACGCCGTCTCCCTATCAACCGAACCGCCCCCTAACAACGGCTTGACCCTAGAACGCATCGCGGAGATTGTCGATACGCTGCAAATCACCCTCAATCGGGAATTGGACTACGCCATAGACGGCGCAGTCTATGAGCGGCTACAGACCGCCATGGAAGAGGTAGCCGCCAGTGTCAAGAAACAAATTCATACCCAGCTCGAACAAAAGATACCGGAATTAATCGAGCAAACCCTAGGCAAGGAAAACTAACCCTTCTAGCCCGACGTAAAAATCTATAAGCTTCTACTTTTTTCGCAGTTGAACCACTAATAATGGAAAAGACCTACGACCCCCGCGCCATCGAACAGCGCTGGTATCAAACCTGGGAACAAAGCGGCCACTTCGCCCCGCAGGGGTCGGGCCCGGCCTATTGCATCATGATCCCGCCGCCCAACGTCACCGGCAGCCTGCACATGGGGCATGCCTTCCAGGACACCATCATGGATGCCCTGACCCGTTACCATCGCATGAACGGGGAAAACACCTTGTGGCAGGCGGGGACCGACCATGCCGGCATCGCCACCCAGATGGTAGTGGAACGGCAGCTGGCGGCCCTGGGCAAGACCCGCCATGACCTGGGACGCGAAAACTTTATCTCTGAAATCTGGAAGTGGAAGGAACACTCCGGCGGCACCATCACCCGGCAACTGCGCCGCCTCGGCGCCTCGTTGGACTGGTCACGGGAACGCTTCACCATGGACGAGGGCCTGTCGGAGGCGGTGCGTGAGGTCTTTGTGCGCCTCTATGAAGAGGGCCTCATCTACCGCGGCAAACGCCTGGTCAACTGGGACCCGGTGCTGCACACCGCAGTCTCCGATCTGGAAGTCATCTCCGAGGAAGAGAATGGCCACCTGTGGCACATGCGCTATCCCCTGGCTGACGGTAACGGCCATCTGGTGGTGGCCACCACCCGTCCCGAGACCATGCTGGGCGATGCCGCCGTCGCGGTGCATCCCGACGACGAGCGCTACAGACATCTCATCGGCCAGGTAGTGGATCTGCCCCTCACGGGTCGCCGCATCCCCGTCATCGCCGACGATTACGTCGATCCGGAATTCGGCACCGGCTGCGTGAAGATCACCCCGGCCCACGACTTCAACGACTATGGTGTGTGGCAACGCCACCGCGATACCACCGCCTTGCAGACAATCCCGCACAGCGGACTCATCAACATCTTCACGGTCGACGCCCGCATCGAGATCGAAGATCCTAAATCGCCCGCCTATACCTACCAAGGGCTCGACCGCTTCGCCGCCCGCAAACGGATCGTCGCCGATCTCGAGGCCGCCGGGCTGATGGAGAAGATCGAACCCCATAAACTCATGGTACCGCGCGGCGACCGCAGCGGTGCGGTAATCGAGCCCTTCCTCACCGATCAGTGGTACGTAAAGGTCGGCCCCCTCGCCAAACCGGCCATCGAAGCGGTGGAGAACGGCGACATCAAATTCGTTCCGGATAACTGGAAGAACACCTATTTCGAATGGATGCGCAACATCGAGGATTGGTGCATCTCGCGCCAGATCTGGTGGGGTCACCGCATCCCGGCCTGGTACGACGACAAGGGCGATATCTACGTCGGTCGTTCCGAGGAAGAGATCCGGGGCAAACACCGCTTGGGAGACGACGTCACCCTCAAGCAGGATGATGATGTGTTGGACACCTGGTTCAGCTCCGCACTTTGGCCATTCTCCACCCTGGGCTGGCCGCAGCACACCCCTGAATTGAAGACCTTCTACCCCACCAACGTGCTGGTTACCGGTTTCGACATCATCTTCTTCTGGGTGGCGCGCATGATCATGATGGGCCTGA
>CAYWIQ010000270.1:0-3263 GCA_964458405.1 uncultured Chromatiaceae bacterium | reverse complement strand
TTCAATCCATTGATAGATTCCCAGCGCCAGTGCCAGCAATGCCAAGCCGGTCAAAATGTAAGTACCGCGCATGGGAGTCGCGCCGGAATCCGAAGATGATTGTGTCATGGACTTGAAACAGCTTGAAGTGGAATAACCTGGAAATGTAGCAAGTTCCATGGCCTTAGACAACGAGCCAGGACGATGTTCCTAATTATAACGAAGAAGTTTTATATGGCAATTTATGGTATATCATCAAATAGGAGACCGCTTATCGGGAGAATAGCGTGCGGCGACGGGTAAGCCTCATTTTATTGCTGCTGGCGGCGTGTTCCGCCTTCGCGGCGGATAGGGTAAGTCCGCATGCTGTCGTATTGCATATCGACGGCGTGATTGGTCCGGCTGCCAGCGATTATGTGCAAAGGAGCCTGCATAGGGCGAATGCCGAGCACGCCAGCTTAGTGATAATTCGCCTCAACACCCCCGGTGGTCTGGATACCGCCATGCGGGAGATCATCCAGGACATCATTACGTCACCGATTCCGGTGGTAACCTACGTTGCGCCCGGTGGTGCGCGTGCAGCCAGCGCCGGTACCTATATCCTTTATGCCAGTCATATCGCGGCGATGGCGCCCGCCACCAACCTTGGCGCGGCGACGCCGGTCCAGATCGCCAGTCCGTTATCTTCCGGCGGTGAGGGCTCGGGGGACAAGGATGCTTCGTCCAAGGGCAACAGTCACGCCGACACCATGACCCGCAAAATCACCAATGACGCGGTGGCCTATATCCAGGGGCTGGCCAAGATGCGGGGACGTAACGCCGAGTGGGCGGAAAAGGCGGTGCGCGAGGCGGCCAGTCTACCGGCAGATCGAGCCTTGAAAATGGGCGTGATCGATGTGGTTGCCAAAGATATACCCGATCTCTTGCGGCAAATTCAAGGCAGAACGGTGAACGTAGACGGGCGCGACCAGGTGCTGCAAACCGCGGGCGCAACCCTTGAAAAGATGGATCCCGATTGGCGGTCGCGTGTGCTGGCCGTCATCAGTGACCCCAATGTGGCTTATATTCTGATGCTGGTGGGTATCTACGGCCTTATCTATGAATTCGCCAATCCCGGGATGGTGCTTCCCGGCGTAGCGGGTGCGATCAGCCTGATGTTGGCAATGTTCGCATTCCAGGTAATGCCGGTGAACTACGCGGGGATAGGACTGATCATTTTGGGAATCGCCTTCATGGTAGGGGAGGCGGTGGTGCCGAGCTTCGGCGCCCTGGGCATAGGCGGCATTATCGCCTTCGTCATCGGCTCCGTGATCCTGCTGGATACCAATGTCCCCGGATACGGGATTTCGCCGGCCTTGATCGGTGCGGTAGCGCTGGTCAGCGCGGGATTTTTTATATTTGTAATCGGCATGGCGCTCAAGGCGCGGCGACGTCCGGTGGTCAGCGGCCGGGAAGAACTGGTCGGCGCCGTGGGAACGATACTTGAAGATTGCCAATCGGACTGCCGCATGCGCATCCACGGCGAATTGTGGAACGCCCATTCGAGCGTGCCGTTGCGCAAGGGCCGGCAAGTGCGGGTGCGCAGCATTCAGGGACTCATTTTGAACGTCGAGCCGGTTAGCCCGGAAAACGCAGGAGGCTAAAATTATGGTGTCTTATACGTTGCTGGTGTTACTGGGACTAGTGGCCGCCGTGCTGCTAAGCGCGTTTCGGGTTCTACGCGAATATGAACGCGGCGTAGTGTTTATGCTGGGGCGGTTTTGGAAGGTGAAGGGGCCTGGACTGGTTCTGGTAATCCCGGTCATTCAACAAATGGTTCGCGCTGATTTGCGCACCATCGTTATGGATGTTCCCAGTCAGGATGTCATATCCCGTGATAACGTGTCGGTCAAGGTCAATGCCGTGATCTATTTTCGCATCGTTGATCCGGAGAAGGCGATCATTCAAGTGGAAAATTTCGATGCGGCGACCAGTCAACTGGCGCAAACCACCTTACGTTCGGTTTTGGGGCAGCATGAGCTGGACGACATGCTCGCAGGCAGGGATAAGCTCAACGCCGATATCCAAAGAATACTGGATGAACAGACCGACGCCTGGGGCATCAAGGTCGCCAACGTTGAAATCAAACACGTTGACATCGATGAAAGTATGATACGCGCGATCGCCAGGCAAGCGGAGGCGGAACGCGAACGTCGCGCCAAGATCATTCATGCCGAGGGGGAACTACAGGCCTCGGAAAAACTGGTACAGGCGGCGCAGATACTGTCGGAACGGCCGCAGGCGCTGCAACTGCGGTATATGCAGACGCTGACCACGATCGCGGGGGAACAGAATTCAACTATCATCTTTCCGTTACCGATGGATCTTATCGCACCCTTCATGAAACAGCAAAGCAAAGATGAGGGTTAAAATACCACGGCTACAAGTCGATAAGGACATTGTAAGCGGATTTACGGTAATGAGAAGTACTTGGCTAAATCAAACCTTGATGTAGTATGATGAAATGCGACGGTGTAAATGGAAAGGTTAGGAGTGGATTATCAGGTTGAAAACTCACTCAGCTTGTATGAGAGAAATTACAACAAGCTGCTACAGTGGTTGCCCGATTTGAGTCGCCGGCACGGTGAGTTCGTGCTAGTCAACGACGACCGTTCTCCCGTGTGTGTCGAGGTCTTGGAACAAAACCCCTACACCACTACGATTCATCTCCGCCAGACAATGCAGGGTGCCGGCCCGTGGGCAAGCGTTCTCTCCATGAAGGTGCGAATCTATCACGATGCCCGGGTCGCTGAAGTCATCGCTTGTAGGGGCATATCTGCGTTTAAACCCTTCTATCCTTATCCAAATCCCAAGATGCTGCAGCCTTATGAAAAGCGGCGAGTCAATCAGTTTTTGGGCGAGTGGCTCAGTTACTGCCTGCTGTTACGTTGTCAGGCATGCACATGACTGTTTTGCCTGATATATTATCTCTTTGTATTCATGGAGTTAATGCCTCCGCCGGCCCTATTCATAATGACGGATGATTAAAGCGTAGATGGGTAGTGCCGATACCAAGTAAGAGCGAGCTGATATATGGACGATCTTCGACTCGGGTAGCACATTGATACATTTTTCACATGTCGGAGGTATTGGAAATGAGCGATCGCAAAAAAAAGGCCATAGACGAACTCCAACTCAAATTGCTTCCAGTTACCGAAGACCCGACCTTCCAAGGCGAACTACGCAGCTATCCTAAAATCACTCTCGAATCCATAGTCGAAGCAGATATGCCGTCTCGACATGAG
>CAYWIQ010000269.1:0-3291 GCA_964458405.1 uncultured Chromatiaceae bacterium | reverse complement strand
GCGCTTTACACCTGCATGCTCAACGAGCGCGGCGGGGTGATCGACGATTTGATTATCTATTACGTAGAAGATCAATGGTTCCGGTTGGTGGTCAACGCCGCCACCCGCGACAAGGACCTGGCCTGGATCGAACAGCATGCCAAGGCTTTCGGAGTGACGGTGCGCGAACGCCGCGACCTTGCCATGATCGCCGTGCAAGGACCCAAGGCCCGCGACGCGGTGCACACCGCCATGCCCGAGATCGCGACGGCCGCCGCCGCGCTGGGCACGCCGTTCACCTTTGCCGAAGTCGGCGAGTTGTTCATCGCCCGCACCGGTTATACCGGTGAGGACGGTTATGAATTGATGGTGCCCGCCGCGCAGGCCGTGGCGGTATGGCAAGGTTTCGCCGCGGCCGGCGTCAAGCCCGCCGGGTTGGGCGCGCGCGATACCCTGCGCCTGGAGGCGGGTATGAATCTCTACGGCGCCGACATGGACGAGACCACCACGCCTTTGGAATCGGGCCTGGCGTGGACCGTGGGTTGGGAGCCGGCGGACCGTGATTTCATCGGCCGTAGCGTGCTGGACGAACAGCGTGGTCAGGCCGGCGTCGCGCGTTTTATCGGGTTGGTGATGATCGACAAGGGGGTGTTGCGCAATCATCAGAAGGTGATGGCCGACGGTGCGGTGATCGGCGAGATCACCAGCGGCAGTTTCTCACCGACCCTGGGCAAGGCCATCGCCCTGGCGCGGGTCAACGGCGATCCCGGCGCGACCTGTCAGGTCGAGGTGCGCGGCAAGGCGGTGGACGTCACGGTGGTGAAACCGCCGTTCGTGCGCAACGGCCAGGCCTGCGTTGAGGTTTGAAGCGTTCGTCATTCCGGGCGGAGTGTAGCGAAGACCCGGATTCCGGTGTTAGCCGGAATGACGAACGGATCGGGCCTTAGCTTTGCATAAAGACGTTGAGTACTTACCTGCTTTGCGACCAGCTAGTTGTTTTAGGTTTACATGCACATGAGATTGAACTGAGGATACCAGGATGAGCACGATTCCAGCCGAGTTGAAATACAGCAAGAGCCACGAGTGGGTGCGCAGCGAGGACGACGGCACCGTCACCGTGGGGATTACCGACCACGCCCAGGATTTGCTGGGCGATATGGTCTACGTCGAGTTGCCGGAACCGGGGCGCACTTTGGACGCCGGCCAGGAATGCGCCGTGGTGGAGTCGGTGAAGGCGGCCTCCGACGTCTACAGCCCCATCGCCGGTGAGGTGGTGGCAATCAACGAAGCCATCGCCGACAGTCCGGAACTGGTCAACAAGGATCCTTACGGTGAAGGCTGGATGATGCGCATCAAGCCCGTCGCCGCGTTGGAAGGGTTGCTGGACGCGGACGCCTACCAGGCGCTGGTCGACAGCGAAGAACATTAATTATCGAAAACCTTCGAGGCTTGGCGTCGGCATGGGGCCGACGCTGGCGGCGGATGGTTGTTTAGGGTTTAGTTATGCCGTTCATTCCACACACTGAGCAGGAAGTCCAAGACATGCTGGGCGCGCTTGAGGCCACCGGCATTGAAGACTTGTTCGACGAGATCCCGGCGGAGTTGCGCAGCGGCCTCAAGCAGGTGCCGCCCGGGCTTTGCGAGATGGAGGTTGCGCGCTTGATGACGCGCCGCGCCGCCCAGGATCAATATGACTTGTGCTTCGCCGGGGCGGGTGCCTACGAGCATCACATCCCCGCCGCCGTGTGGGAGATCACCACCCGCGGCGAGTATTACACCGCCTACACGCCCTATCAGGCCGAGGCCAGTCAAGGCACTTTGCAGGTGCTGTACGAATACCAGACCATGATGGCGGGTCTCACCGCCACGGCGGTCTCCAACGCCTCGTTGTACGACGGCGCCTCCGCCCTGGCCGAGGCGGTGTTGATGGCGGTGCGCGCCAACCGTCGCTCCAAATCCAAGCGTATCCTGGTCCCCAGTACGATTCACCCCGCCTATCGCAAGGTGGCGCATGCCATCGTCCACAATCAGGACATCGAACTGGTTGAAATTCCCTATTGCGCCGAGGAAGGCCACACCGTGGCGGAATCGTTGAACCGATTTGACGGCGAGGATTTCGCGGCGCTGGTGATACCGCAACCCAATTTCTTCGGCGTGCTGGAGGAGGTGGACGCCCTCACCGATTGGGCCCATGCCCAGGGCATGCTGGTGATCGCCGTGGTCAATCCCATCGCCCTGGCCATGCTCAAACCGCCGGGCGAGTGGGGCGAGGCTGGCGCCGACATCGTGTGCGGTGAAGGACAACCCTTGGGCGTGCCCTTGTCGTCGGGCGGTCCGTACTTCGGTTTCATGTGCTGCAAGAAGGACTGGGTCAGGCAGATGCCGGGGCGTATCGTCGGCCGCACCGTGGACCGCGACGGCAACGCGGGTTTCACCTTGACCCTGCAGGCCCGCGAACAGCATATCCGCCGTTCCAAGGCCACCTCCAATATCTGCACCAACCAAGGCCTGGCGGTGACCGCCGCCACCATTCACATGGCGATGCTGGGCGCCGATGGCCTGGAACGGGTTGCGGCGGCCAGTCATGTCAACACCCAACGCCTGGTGGAAAAGCTCACCGCGTTGCCCGGGGTGTCGCAAGTGTTCACCCGGCCGGTGTTTCACGAGGCGGTGCTGCGGCTGGAGCGCCCGGCGGCGCAGGTGCTCGATGAGTTGGCGGCCCACGGCATCGTGGGCGGTTACGGCCTCAGCGACGACTACCCGGAACTGGGCGAGACGCTGCTGGTGTGCGCCACCGAGACCAAGACCGAGGCCGACCTCGATGAATACGCCGCGCGGCTTGGGGCTATACTGAGTAATTGATCCTTACGATTCCCGCACACTCCCACATAAGGAGAAGATCATGGCTACGATTACGCTCAAGGGCGACCCCATCCACACCAACGGTGAACTGCCCGCCGTCGGCAACGCCGCGCCGGATTTCCATCTAGTGACCGAGGATCTCGCCGACGTCACGCTGGAGAACTACAAAGGCAAGAAGAAGATCCTCAACATCGTCCCCAGCCTGGATACCTCGGTATGCGCCACTTCCACCAAGAAGTTCAACGACTATGCCAAGGGTCGCGATGACCTGGTGGTGCTCACGATCTCCGCCGACCTGCCCTTCGCCCAGGGGCGGTTCTGCAGCACGGAGGGCATCAACAACGTCACTACCCTGTCCATGATGCGTTCCCGTAATTTCGCCAAGGACTACGGGGTGTTGATCCAGGACGGCCCCCTGGCCGGGATCACGGCGCGGGCGGTGGTGGTGGT